>CAZKOF010000024.1:0-26283 GCA_964554335.1 uncultured Bacteroides sp. | reverse complement strand
AAAATTGCCAACCGCCCAATATATGACGTAAATTCAATGAAAGTTACAGGTTAACTTTTGGGGTGCAGTTCACAATCTGCGGATCCATTATTTTCGGAGTCCTGCCATTTTCCCGGTTGCTAAATCAAAAATGCACAACGAGTTCGACAACGGCTTTATTTTGTTCGGATATCGCGGGTGTGACATCTTTTGGATAGAAATACTGTTCGTAATTCAGACGTAAGTGTGCTTGTAGATTTCCTTTCTCCATGCTTAATGTTATACCTCCCGTTGTCCGGTGTCGTTCCGGGTCATCAACTGAAAGAGTACCGGTATTATCGTTCTTTCCTTGACTATGATCTGACATGTAATCGTATCGCACAAGAAATGAAATGGCTGTCAAACCTTTTTTCATGGGAAGTCGATATGCTGCAAAAGCATCTATTGCGTTTACAGGTCGGAAAGCCCCTGCGGCATAGTGCTTACGCAAATATTCAGCCTCGATGTGCCATCTTTCGTTTTGAAAATATGTTCCTGCATCGTACATATAGGTGCTGACATTGCCGGCATTTGCTTTTTGACAACTCAGTGTTATATTGAAATGTCTTTCAATCATTGTACTGGCCTTGACGGAAAAATTATAATCCGATGTCCAAAAATCTTTTTGATTTGTCAATCCGGAACCATTGAATATGCCTCCTTCCAAGTTTATCGGTGTGGCATTTTCAAATGTCCAACCAACGGTGGCTCCGACATCGCGGACGTTACCGACCTGCTTTGCAATAAACGACCGGTTTGCGAAATATTGCATATGGGGAGAGCGATGTGCGTCGATCGTAAATGGAACACGCATCTGTCCTACTGTGATTTTCAAAGAAGATAGAGGCTGAACCCGTATATAAGCATCAAGCATCTTGATTGCGCCTTCATCTGAAAGATCAATCTCAGCTTTATATCTTACAATCGGTATAATCCGGCCTTCCACACCGATTCGTGCATTGCGTATTTCAAACCTACCTTTGTTTATTGGAGGCTCATACTCATATTTTGTCCTTATAGTCCCATGTATCTCGGGAATAGAGGATGTGTTACTTCGGGCATAAGCGACTGTTACCATAAGACATAGCAATAAGGAAGATAATAATCTTTTCCTGCGGCGGCTACGCCATATAACTGACGTTAAAATCATCAACATATTAAACCTATATGGACTGTAATCACAGGTCAATTAGCAGGTAAGGGCGGGGTTGCGACGGCTGCTGAAATCACTGTCATATAATTTGGCGTATGCGCGGAGATATTTCCTGATGCCGGATACCAACTCTTGCGTCTCCTGAAGCATGTTGATATAGACATACACTACAGTCATTGAAGCAGGGTCTCCTTCCCGCAGGTGAGTGAAAAGACGATGGTATGTGTCAGAGAGGATATCTTTTATCTCATCGCAGTTGCGTCGCAACGCAGGCACCGTGTCCGGGGCGGTCGTTTCCATCATATTCAGGACCTCTGTAAACATTGTTCTGATCCGCGATTGAATCATCTCGAACTCTCCGACATAACGCGGAGGCAGCGGATGAAAATTGTTATCGACGTGTTCCCGACAGATTTCATTGATACGACGCAAATTATACAATATCCCCATGCAACAGGTATTGCTAAGATGGAACCATGCGCTCTTTTCAATCGCCGTTTCCCGTCTCACACGTCGAAGACATAGGGTTTCCTTGCGTCTGTCGCTTTTCAGAATACTCTTCTCGCGCACAAGTGAGTTTTCAGTTTTATTGAGTTGTCCGGCGTTCTCATTAAGAAAGGCGGATGTGATTGTTTCGTATTTTTCAGCAGCATAACCGAGGAAATTTTGTTGTTGCCGAGCTACGTAAACACGGAGTAATTCCCAACATTTTGTCCGGTCGTCAGTAGAAAGGATTGTCTGGAAAAGGGTGTCGCCTTCATCTTCAGATTTGCGTGACGTGAAACGTCGGTTGCTTCTTATGATAATGAATATCGTAAGTATGGCTAACGCCATCATAACCCAGTGTCCTCCCAGGTGCATCAGAAACACAATTATACCGGCGCCTATGAAAGCGGCACCTGCGGTCAGGAACCAACCTCCGATTACAGAGATTACGCCCGTGATGCGGAACACCGCACTCTCGCGTCCCCATGCACGATCGGCAAGAGAAGAGCCCATGGCAACCATGAAGGTGACAAATGTGGTTGAGAGAGGCAGTTTCAAAGATGTGCCCAGCGCAATCAATGCTCCTGCAAGCACAAGATTTATGGACCCTCGGATAAGGTCAAAAGCGGCACCCTGTTCCATAATAATCTCATTTGTGTTAAACCGATGTGCGAACCAGACTCTAACCCGGCGGGGTGTATGTTCATGAATCCGGTAATATACGGTCAGAACCCACCGTACCAGTCGGCGGGCAATACGGGAGGACCCGAACATTTCTTCGCCAACTTGCTGAGAGCCGAGTCCTACTTCTGTTTTTGAAACATTCCGAGCCTTTTTTGATGTTGCCAGTGCGACCACCATAATTGTCCCCGCACCTATCAAGAAATAGAGCGGTGTGTCAGCCGGGCCATTGAGAGAGTCCATAAGAAAGCCGGTAGCATCGCCGCCTCCGTTGGCAATGTAGTCCTGAAAAGAGGCGAGCCCGCTTAACGGCACGCCTATGAAATTCACGAGGTCATTACCGGCAAAGGCCATAGCCAATGCAAACGTGCCCATCAGAACTATCACCTTCAACACATTTACTTTCAAAAAATGGAGCAACTGCATCAAGACGGTGAAAAAAGCGAGGCAGGAGCCAATAATCAGCCAAGTGTCGGCTTTTATCCATGCTTTCACTTCGGGAGTCATGAAAGTGAGGTCTTTGGCACCTTTGATCAGGAGAAAGTAGATAATCGCAGTTGCACAAATTCCACCGAAAATTCCGATTTTCCATTTCAGTCTGCTTTTGTATTCAAAAGAGAAAATCATTCGCGACAGGAACTGAACAATAGTTCCGGACACAAAAGCGATAGCAACCGATAGGAAAATCCCCAATATAACCGACAACGCTTTCTCTGTGTTCAGCAGGTCGCTAAAGCCGAGATCTATTCCCCGGGCCATTTTTATCAAAGCCACGACAAAAGTCGCTCCTAACAGCTCGAACACCATCGAGACGGTGGTTGACGTCGGCATACCGAGAGAGTTGAAAATGTCAAGCAGTATGATGTCGGTTACCATTACCGCCATAAAGATGCAGATAAGGTCATAGAAAGAGAAGTGTTCAGGGCGGAATATGCCATGTCGGGCTATATCCATCATTCCGTTACTCATTGCCGCACCGATGAACACACCTATGGATGCCACAAGTATTATGCGCTTGAAAGAAGCCGCCTTTGTCCCTATGGCGGAATTCAGGAAGTTTACGGCATCATTGCTTACCCCTACCGACAGGTCGAAAACGGCCAGCAGAAACAGGAAAATGATAATGCATAAGAATAAGATTTCCATTATTCTGAAATATTTAATTGTTTAATTTTTTTCGCAAAAATCGCCCGAAATTGTTTCATAAGTTTTTCATAAATGTGTGTTTTTTGTTAAATGCGGAAGTTGTTAAGTTTTTATTAAACTTCTGATATGCTGAGGAGTGTCTCGGCAGTTATTCGTACATTTGCGGTGTGAACAGTAAAATGGATAACAAGAAACGAATACTTGTGGTCGACGATGAGGAGACCCTGTGTGAGGCTTTGCGTTTCAATCTGGAGGCGGAAGGCTATGCCGTCGATACCGCCTATAGCGCAGAGGAAGCCTTAGGGCGCAATCTTTCGGGATACGACCTCTTTCTGCTTGACATCATGATGGGTGATATCTCAGGCACCCAGTTGGCACGGATCATCAAGACCTCTCCGGCTACCGCATCAACGCCGATTATTTTCTGTACCGCCAAAGATACGGAAGATGATATGATTGCCGGTCTTGATCTCGGCGCGGATGATTATATAACGAAGCCATATTCCCTACGTGCACTCTCGGCCCGGATAAGGACAGTGCTCCGGCGAGTAAATGACACTGACAAAAAACAACCGGAAGCGGCTGAGAAAGTCACGTACCGCGGACTGACCGTCATACCGGAAAAGAAACTTTGCATTGTAGACGGCGAGGACGTTAAATTGCCGCGCAAGGAATTTGAAATTCTGCTGATGCTGATGTCTCATCGCGGACATGTTTTCTCACGTGAAGAACTGTTGAATGCGATATGGCCCGATGAAGTTGTGGTCCTGGACCGTGTGGTCGACGTAAATATCACGCGGATACGCCGAAAAATAGGAGGATACGGAAAAAACATCGTTTCACGTTCAGGTTATGGCTATGGCTTCGTGGAGTAGACTTACATACCACAGACGGCTTTTCCTCTGGCTGCTGGCATATTCCTTTCTTTTGGTAGGGTGTTTCATCGGTTTCCAGTATCACCGTGAAAAACAGTTCAAAATTGAGGAACTTAATAATCGTCTGCAACTGATGAATCTCCATATACTTGATGACATAGCGAAGGGAGGAGATGCTTCTGAAGTATCCATTTCTCAACCTCATCCGTTTGAGGAATTGCGCGTAAGCGTTATCGATAGAACCGGCCGGGTTGTGTATGACAACAGTCCGGGCTCCATTCCCGACTCAAACCATCTGGAGCGCGAGGAAATAGCCGAAGCATTAAAGCATGGTTCAGGATATGCGGTTAGAAGACATAGCGAAAGCACGGGCAATACTTACTTCTACTCCGCCACACTTGGAAAGGATGGAAACATCGTGCGTACCGCGGTGCCGTATTCGTTGACGCTCAGTGAATTGCTTAAGGCAGATTACGGCTTCATCCGGGTTATGGGAGGAGTTACTCTCGTGATGTGCCTGTTAGGTTTTTTTGCAACCCGCAGAGTGGGATTGCATATCCTGCGGCTGAATGATTTTGCCGAGAAAGCCGAAAGAGGGGAACGTATCTATGACACATCCCCCTTCCCAAAAGATGAATTGGGGTCCATATCCAATCACATCGTAAGGCTATATTCCAGTCTTCAGGATGCGATTGCCGAGCGTGATAAAGAACATCGGGCTGCATTGCGTGAACAACAGGATAAGGAGCGGATAAAGAAACAGCTGACAAACAATATCAACCATGAACTGAAAACTCCTGTGGCATCAATTCAGGTTTGTCTTGAGACACTGATGTCACATAACAATATGCCGGAAGAGAAGCGTGAGGAATTCCTGCGGCGTTGTCTTGACAACACCGAACGGCTTAAACGACTCCTCGAAGATGTGTCTGTGATAACCCGGATGGACGATGCTCCGCAGACTATTACGAAAGAACCTCTTGACCTGACGGAAATAATTGAGGAGGTCGTGGAGGAGTGTGAGCCGATTGCCTATAGAAAAGGTATTGTAATTGAAAATGATATAATCCGACCGATAAAAATCGAGGGAAACCGAGGCCTTCTGACCTCGGTATTCCGTAATCTAATCGACAATGCAATCGCTTATAGCGGCGGCACCCGTATTACACTCGAAGTGTCGGCAATCGACGGAAACAGAATAACCATATCGGTAGCTGACAACGGAAGCGGAATCTCTTCCGAACATCTCCCGCGGATCTTTGAGCGTTTTTACCGTATTGACAAAGGACGCTCGCGAAGCGCAGGCGGAACCGGGCTTGGTCTTGCGATAGTCAAAAATGCCGTTTTGCTTCATGGCGGCAACATTTTCGCTCAAAACGTTGCCGGCGGTGGCCTGAAATTCATGATTACTTTAATCAGAATAATGTAAGGACGTCGGTCGGTCGTTATCTGCCTGTTGCCTGCAGGTATTCCACGGTCTTGAGTTGGAATTGGGCATAGGTCTCGACATACTTGTCGCGACTTTGCCGGAACATTGTCTGTGCGTTGAGCAAATCGCTCATGGTCGAGGTCCCCGCATGGTAGTAGTCCTCGTTCAGCCGCAGATTTTCCGTTGATTGCTCTATTGAATTGCGGGCAATGAGTATCTGCTTGTAGGCATCCTGCAAGTCCGTCCAGGCTTTCTGCATGGCGATGACAAGCAATTCCGAAGTATCGGCAAGCCGGTCTTCGGCATTCGTTACCTGCAAATTATGTTTCTTTATGGCATGTGAGCCTCCCCACCATCCGGAAAGAGGAACAGACACCGAGACGAAGCCAATGGCAAACGGATGGGACTTGTCCATGAGGTTATCATAGAAGTAGCCTGCTCCCACGGCTACCGAAGGGAGATTTTTCCCTACTGCCATTTTCTGTTGAAGGCGGCATGCCCGCACATTGTTTTCCAAAAGACGGTATCCTGTAGTCTGCGGCAAGGCGTTTGCATGGTCACAATAGATGTCATCGGGGAAATCCGGGACAGCATCCATCGGAACCGGGCATTCCACCGCGACCGTATCGGCATTCAGCCCTATATACTGCGCCAACATCATGCGGCATATTGACAGGTTGTTCTCCAGATTGATACGGGCGCTTGCAATATCGTTGTGCCGGAGTTGAACCTGCAACAGATCATTGCGTGTGGTTATTCCGGCATTGACTGCCGTTTCCACATCCCTTTGGATACTTTCGAGTTGCTTCTCGACAGTGCGCAGTGTGTTGAGTTTCTCCTGCAACGTGACCACCTGCCAAAAATATTGCTCCACGGTCAAGCGCACCTCATTCTCGCTCTGTTCCCGTTGCAACTTGCTGATCTCGACCCCCACGGAGGCCAGGCGGTTGCCGTTCACGATCTGTCCTCCGGTAAAGACGGGCTGCGTTACGGTAACGCCACCCATGATGCCGTTTTTCAGCAACGACATGCCCATGCCCGGAGCCATTTCCAGCTGAAGCAGTCCCTTGTTGGCATTATATCCTATGCCTGCGGCACTGACATTCGGGAAATAGGTGGTAAACGCCTCTTTCTGTCCCTGTATGGATGTTTCTACCTCATTGGCGGCGTTACGCATCTTCACGTTGTTTTTGAGAGCCATCGAGCGGCATTCGTCCAGCGTGAGAGGTGCCTGTCCGAAGGCCCACAGGCTTGACACGACACATAACGCAACGGCAATCAAATATTTCAGTCCTTTCGGTTTCATTTTATTTTTCTTTTGTTTCTGTTATATCATTCTGTTTCCTATCCGGTCTTTATTGCAGTTCCATTTCTTCCTGCAGAATGCGTTTATGCGTGCTGCCGCTCATTACTTTCCAGTAAGCAACGGGAATGACAGTCAGTATGAAGAACATGGTTATCAATGTCCCGTAGAAAATGACCGTACCCATAGGCATCCATAATCCGCGGCCTATAATCATCGGGATTACACCCATAGAGGCAGCTGCCGATGTGAGGAATATGGGACGCATACGCCGTTTGGCGGAGTGGTAAATGGCGTCACGCACACACATCTTTTCTTCCCGACGCAGTTCCTCGGCATAATCTATCATGATGATGCCGTTTCGCACGATGATGCCCATGAGACTGACAAGTCCCAATATACAGGTCACTCCCAGGTCCACACCCTGTATCATTACGCCTAATGCCGTCCCGAACAAACAAAGCGTAAGGCATCCAAGCAGCAGTGTGGCGGTGCCGATGCGCTTGAAGTGGAACACAAGGATAAAAAAGATAATGGCTACCGCGACATAGAGTGCGGCCATGATGCCCGGCATCTGCTCCTCATTTTCAGCGAGCTCGCCGCCGTAAGTGACGGTCACGCCATCGGCCGCAGGATAATATTCCAGCAGTTTCTGAACTTTTGCAGTGGCTCGCAAGGTGTTCACCCCACGCTCGGTTTCGGCCATGACCGTAATGGTGCGCATTCCGTTTCGGCGTACTATCTGTCCGCTCTCCCATGATGGTTCTGTTCTCGCCACCTGACGCAGAGGTATATCTACCAGTCCTCCCGCAACCGGTATCCGTTCATCCTGTATGTCCGTGAAATCCGCCTGATCCGAACGGGTGCTCTTCATGACCACGTCGATGTCATAATCCCCCTCCCACACCGTGCCTACGGGAATGCCGCTCCCATAGCGCATGGCCAGTGTGGTTTCCAATGCGGCGTTGCTTATTCCCATGCGTGTGGACTGGTCTTCGTCCAGCGTGACACGTGTGGCCGCCAACTGTTCGTTGAAATCGGTGCGCACAAGATTCAGCTCCGGCATGGTACGCAGCAGTGCCGTCACCCGCTCCGCTCCTTTTTGCAGCAGACCGAGGTCATCACCGCTAAGACGGACCTCTATCGGACTTACCGCCTCGCTGTAGCCCAATTGCTTGAAACGGACAACAGCTTCGGGGAACATCTCGCGGCAACGGGGCGTATATTCGTCCAGCAATGCTTCCGTATCTTCGTTGCCGGTGGTGTTCACGATGAACTGCGCGAAATTCGGTCCTCCTATCTGCGGCGCGTAAGAATTCTGGAAACGGGGCGAGGCGCAACCTTTGAATGCAGCGACGGATACCACGCGGTTGTCCTGTCGCAGGATGTGTTCAAGACTGTCGGCCACAAACGCGGTCTTTTCCACCGCCGTACCGGTGGGCATATAAATCTCCACGGCAAACTGGTTGCGCTCCGCGGTAGGCAATAACCGTTGCGGCAGAGCGACTAACATCAGCCCGCCGGCCACAACGGAACCTACACCGACGGCAAGTGTCGTTTTAGGGAATTTGAAGCATAGGTCGAGCAGTTTGTCATATCCGTTTTGGATAAAATCAAGAAACGAGAATTTCTTTTTGCCATTCTTAGGCTGTTCGCTCTGCATCGGCTTACGGATGAAGAAGAACTGCATGAACGGCACGAGCAGTTCCGCCACCAACAACGAAATCATCAGGATAAGTGTCACAGCCCAGGGAAAACTTGCCACGAAGTCGCCCGTCATGCCGGTAAGTGTGAACAGGAAAGGGAAGAAGGTGATGCTGATGGCAAGCGTCGCCGAGAAGATGGACTTGAAGAAATGGGTCGCGCTCTTTATGGAGGCGTGCCAACGGGAAACTCCTGCTGAAATCATTTCCAGATAACTGTCGATTATGACAATCGAGTTGTCTACAATCATCCCGAGCGTCACTATGAGCGCGGCAAGTGTCACCGTATTCAGTTCGATGCCGAAAGCATAGAACAACGCCAATGAGATAAAAATGCTGATAGGGATGGTGGATGCGGCCACAAGTGCCACACGGATGGGCAGCAATAGCATGACCACAAGAATCACGGCACAGATTGCGATAATCAGCTCACGGAAGAATGTCGACACACTGTCGGCGACAACCCGGCTTTGGTCGGTTATCTTGAATACGGTCACATCATCCGGCAATGTCACGGCAAACTTGTCAAGTTCCGCTTTCACATCTTCGCCCATCTGCACGATATTCCGGCCTTTCTTCATTTCCACGCTGAGCAGCAGGCACTTTTTCCCGTTGTTGGTTATATAGCTATCAGTCACGGGATATTCCTTTACCACGCGTGCCACATCTTTCAGCCGGACATTATGACCGTCGGGAGTGGAGAATACTATCATCTCCTGCACGTCACGCAATGTATTCACGGAACGACTGACATATATGGGTGACACATAGTCGGCATCCTTAACCCGCCCGGAAATGGTGGTGAATCCTTTTGTAAACAACGTTGTGGCGAGAGTCCGGTCGCTCAGTCCATAATGTGACAGGCGTTCATTGTCGATATATATGGAAATCTGTTCCTTCTGCATCCCCGAGACCGTCATGCGTCCCACGTCATTTATGCGGCGCAGGCGGTCTTTAAGCTCGTCCATGTAGCCATTCAGCTCACGGTAAGTTTTGTCCTCGCTTTCCATGGTTATGAGCAGGGCGGAAGTGTCACCGAAATCGTCCATTACCTCTATGCCGAGAACACCGGTCGGGAGTTGTGACTTGAAGCTGTTTATGCCATGCTTGAATTTGCTCCAGAATTCGTCCTTGTTGTTGAGGTCATTATTTAACTGTACCTGGACAATAACCATTCCGTCTTTGCTTGTGGAGACGGTCTTGTCCTTACGCACTTCGTTGTAGCTGAAAATGTAGTCTTCCAGCGGTTTCGTCACTTGTTCCTCTATCTCTGCCGCCGTATATCCGGGACATACCGCCGCCACGATGCCCTGACGGATTGTAACGTCCGGGAACTCGTTTTTCTTCATCTCGGACACTCCGAAAATTCCGACTGCCATAAGGCAGCACGTAAGCAGAATGACAATTTGCCGGTAGTGCATCGCCCATTCCACGATGTTGCGTTTCTTTGCTTTCATGCCGTCTTTATTTTTCTGTTATTTCCATTCCCTCGCTTACTTTCTGCTGCCCTTCCACAATCACTCTGTCGCCGGTGGATATGCCGGACAATATCATGACGCCGTTTCGGGTAAGTGTTCCGGTATGAACAATCTGTTTCCGTGCCATTCCGTTGTCATTCAACCATACGAATGTCCGGTTCCGCTCATCTGTCTGTATGACAGAGGTCGGCAATATGATGGCGGTCCCGGCATCACCATTGACTATGTTCAGCGTGCATATCATTCCCGGCATCAGTTCCCCTGATTGATTATCAATAAGGGCTTTCACATCGTATGAGCGGGATAAGGGGTGGGCCGCAATGCCCTTTTCCACAATTTTGCCGGAGAATCTCCGGCCATCCAGTGCCGGCACGCTGACGTTCACCTCCTGTCCTGTCTTGATATGTGATATTTCATTTTCGGGTATGGAAACACAGACTTTCACCTGATTTATGGTAACAAGCCGCACGACCGGCAGACCGGGCATCACATTGTGGCCCACCTCAACGCTCTTTTCCGCGATTACCCCGGAGAACGGGGCGTAAAGCCTGCCGTCGGCAAGATTCTTTTTCGATATGGCTTCAGCCGACTGCGCCTGTTTTAATTTGCTTTGGACCTCGACCCATTGAATCTCGGGCAGGCTGCCGGCATCATGAAGCTGCTTCATGCGCTGGTATGCATCTTCCGCTTGTGCCAGCATAGCCGAAGCTGCCTCATAGGCGTTATGCAATGTCGCTTCATCAATAGCTGCAATCAGGTCGCCTTTTGCCACCCGTTGACCGGCCTCCACCCTGATTTGCTCTACTGTTCCTGCTACCGGGAAACTCAATGTGGTTGAGGATGCTTCCTCCAATGTACCCGAAAATTCCCGTTCACCGCTGAATGTCTCGGGCGTGACGACCATGGTTTTTACTTTCACAGGGTGTGACTCCCTTATTAACTGTTGTTTGCATCCTGTCATCATAAGGGTCAGGCTGCATAAGACAACCATGCTGCAATGCGTTACGTTTATCATTTTCATATTGATGTTAATTGTTTTTTGCGGTTTGATTCTTGTCTTTTTTACTATTCGGGTTGCAAAATTGCAGAGAAACAGACTAACTTAGGTGTTCTAAAAGGCCTGTATAAAGTGATATTCTTCTTTCGTAATGACTAAAAAGGAAGAATAAGACTGTATAAAGGAATTTTAGAACACATCATGTTGTTGGATAAGAACTAAATTTGCAAGAAAAACCGGACTAACATAAGAAGCCAATGGATAATAAAGATCATATCCGTCAGATTGATTTTGACCTGATAGATGACAACGGTGAAGTGGATTATCTGGATGGTGACATTGCTTTCCAGTCGTACTTCAGGGAATTACCTATCGAAAATGGGTTGATAAGGGTAAATATGTTTACGATTGTTACATGCAGGAACGGGAAGTTGCAGGTGGAACTGAATACGGTGGTATATATCCTTCGACCGAACGAAGTACTTATATGCAGACCGAATGATGTGATAAATAACTGGATGCCAAGTCCCGATTTCGATGGAGCCGTATTGTGTTTATCCCCAAGATGGATATTGGAACATGTTTCAGAAAGTGAATTATGGGAGAAATTCTTTCATCTCGCTGAAAATCCGGTAATACGTGTCAGAGAAGAAACCCTGAACATGTTTAAGTTGTATGGCGCATTGCTGACGACAAAAATTAAAATGGAGCGGACTCCTTTTTATAGAGAGATTATTGCTTTGACTGTTAAAGCCGGACTGTATGAACTGTTATCTAATGTGGAAAACGGATCTGCCTCTTACGTACGCGGGCTGACAAATCAACGGGAGGTCCTATTTAAGAGATTTATCGACTTGCTCTCCTCGATCCGGATCAAACCGCGGAAACTATCGTGGTATGCCGAAAAATTATGTGTTACCCCCAAATATCTTTCAACAGTCTGCAAACAAGTCAGCGGAAAGACTGCTATCGACTGGATAAATGAATATATCTTGGTCGATATACGTTTTTGGTTGAAAAACACCGATAAGACAATCAGTGAAATTGCATATCTGCTCAAATTCCCGAATATCTCATTCTTCGGCAAGTATTGCCGGACACATTTCGGTGTTTCTCCCACCGAATACAGGGAACAACTACGGAATATTTCAACGGAAAATCAAGCCCGATTAAAGTAATGTAATAGCTGCGCAGGCGTCAGTTGGCAATGACGGGGCAGTTGAAAAACTGTGTCAGCAAGGTGCGGGCCTCCTCAATCTGCCCCGGGGTATTGTGGGGAGTCCCTTCGAGCGGGTAGGGAATGCCCATGGCGGCATATTTGTGTTTCCCGAGGGTATGATATGGCAGAATTTCAACGCGCCGGATGTTGTCGTATGAGGCGAAACGCCCGGCCCAGGCGCGGATGTCGTCAGGGTCGTTGCTAAGCCCGGGTACGAGGACGTAGCGCAACCAGACCGGGATGCCGCGGTCGTGCAGGCGTTCGGCCGTGGTGAGGGTGTTGGCGTTGGTCATGCCGGTCAGGACCCGGTGGCGCGCGGGGTTTATATGCTTGACGTCGAGAAGCACCAGGTCGGTGAGCTCGTGCAGCCGGTCGACGTCGTCGGAAACTATGGCGCCGTTAGTGTCCAGACAGATGTGGATGCCGGCGTCGTGCAGCCGACGGAATAGCGGCAGCAGGGCCGCGGCCTGCACGGTCGGCTCGCCGCCGCTGAACGTGATGCCTCCGCGCTTGCCGAAAAATGGCTTTTGGTCTGTTGCCATTTGAAAAATCTCCTCAGGGTCCGTCAGAGTTGACTCGCCGACGGGGTCGATCGTGTCGGGATTGGCGCAATATAGACACCTGAAATGGCACCCCTGAAGAAACACGACGAGCCTCAGGCCGGGCCCGTCGAGTGTTCCCATGGATTCATAACTATGAACCCGAATCATAAACTTTCGTGGAAGGAGCGGGCGATTACTTCGAGCTGGTGTTCGCGGCTGAGGCGGATGAAGTTAACGGCGTAGCCGCTGACGCGGATTGTCAGCTGGGGGTAGTTCTCGGGGTGGTCCATGGCGTCGAGCAGCAGCTCACGGTTGAGTACGTTGACGTTGAGGTGGTGGGCGCCTTTGGTGAAGTAGCCGTCAATCATGCCGACGAGGTTCTCGACGCGCTCTTCAGCCGTGGGCCCGAGCGACTTGGGAATAATCGAGAAAGTGTTTGAAATTCCGTCTTGACTGTCGCGGTAGCGGAGTTTGGCCACAGAGCTGAGCGATGCGATGGCTCCGTGGGTGTCGCGGCCGTGCATGGGGTTTGCACCGGGGGCGAAAGCCACGCCCTTTTCGCGACCGTCGGGGGTTGCGCCGGTTTTCTTGCCATACATTACGTTGGAGGTGATTGTCAATAGCGACAGTGTGGGGCGGGCATCCTTGTAGACGGGGAGTTTCTTGAGCTCCTCATCGAAGAAGTAAACGAGGTCAACGCCGAGGTGGTCGACGCGGTCGTCGTTATTGCCGAAGCAGGGAAATGTGCCTTCGATGTCGAATCCTTCGGTCAGGCCGATGTCGTTGCGGCGGGCCGTCACCTTCGCATATTTGATTGCCGAGAGTGAGTCGATGGCTATTGACAGGCCGGCAACACCATAGGCGAGGTTGATGCGCGGGTTGGTGTCGATGAGCGCCATCTGCGCTTTCTCGTAGTAGTACTTGTCGTGCATGTAGTGGATAATGTTCTGCGTCTCGTTGTAGACGCGGGCGATTTCGCGGAGCACGAGTTTGTAGTTGTGCATCACCTCTTCAAAGTTCAGCGTGTCGGAGCTGAGGGCGGGAATGCCCTTTACTATGAGCGTTCCGGTGTTTTCGCAGCGGCCGCCGTTGATTGCGAGGAGCAGGGCTTTTGCGAGGTTTGCACGAGCACCGAAGAACTGGATTTGCTTGCCGATGGCCTGGTAGCTGACGCAGCAGGCAATGCCGTAGTCGTCGCATCCGCGTACCTCGCGCATGAGAGTGTCGTTCTCATACTGAATCGACGAGGTGTCGATGCTGACTTTTGCGCAGAACTCTTTGAAGCCCTCGGGGAGTTCGGGGCTCCAGAGGACCGTCATGTTCGGTTCGGGCGACGGCCCGAGGTTATAGAGCGTCTGCAGGAAGCGGAAAGAGGTTTGGGTCACCTTTGTGCGGCCGTCGTTGAAGCGTCCGCCAATGCTTTCGGTAACCCAGGTGGGGTCGCCGGCGAAGATGTCGTTATAGGAGGCCATGCGCAGGTGGCGGACCATGCGGAGTTTGATGACGAACTGGTCGATAAGTTCCTGGGCGAACTCCTCGGTGATGATGCCGTGGTCGAGGTCATAGCGGATGAAGACGTCGAGGAAGGAGCTGACGTTGCCGAGCGACATGGCCGCGCCGTCCTGCTCCTTGACTGCAGCGAGATAGGCCATGTAGACCCACTGCACTGCCTCGTGGGCCGAGGCTGCGGGGCGGCTGAGGTCGAGGCCGTAGATTTCGCCGAGGCGGCGCATCTCTTCGAGGGCGCGGATCTGCTCAGCGACCTCCTCGCGCAGGCGAATGCGTTCTTCGGTCATGGGGCCGGGCAGATGTTCGAGGTCGTCGCGCTTGGCCTCGATCAGGCGGTCAATGCCGTAGAGGGCCATGCGGCGATAGTCTCCGATAATGCGCCCGCGGGCATAGTTGTCGGGGAGCCCGGTCAGGAAGCCGAGTGAGCGGAAGCGGCGGATTTCTTCGGTGTAGACGTCGAAAACGCCGTCGTTGTGGGTCTTGCGGTAGTGTGCAAAAATCTCTTTGATTTTTTCGGGGAGTTCGATGCCGTTCTCGCGGCATGCTTTCTCAACGACCTTGATTCCGCCGAAGGGCTTGATTGCGCGGCGCAGGAGTTCATCGGTCTGCAGTCCGACGATGAGTTCGTTTTCGCGGTCAATATAGCCGGGGCCGTGGCTTGTAATGGTCGATATAACGTTGGCGTCGATTGAGCGAACGCCTCCGTTTTCCCGTTCTTCTTTAAGCGCGTCGAGGCATTTCTGCCATACGCGGCGGGTGCGCTCCGTAGGGCCGCAAAGGAATGAGGCATCGCCGGTATATGGCGTGATGTTGCGGCTGACGAAATCGCCGGCGTCAATCTTTTCGGACCAGAGTCCGTCTTTGAATTTTTCGGTTGGCGTCATTTATGAGTAAAAAGTTAAGAGTTAAAAGTTAAAAGCACTGCCCGCTGCCCGCTGCCCACTGCCAATTCTATTAAAGAGCGATGAGAGCGTCGAGGGTCGCGCGGAGTTTGTCAATGCTCTGGGCGCCGACAAGGCGGAGTTCCGTTTTCTGACCGTTCTTGAAGGTGAGAATAGTCGGGATGCTCATGATGCGGTATTTGGTCGTCAGGTCGGCTTCTTCGTCGATATTGTATTTGCCAACGGCTACGCGGCCTTCATATTCTTTGGCAACGGCGTCGATTGCCGGGCCCATGCTTTGGCAGGGGCCGCACCATTGTGCCCAAAAGTCAATCATTACGGGTTGCCCGGAGGCGATGATGTCGTGGATATTTTCGTCGGTGAAGGTCATTTTTAAGTTAAAAGTTAAGAGTTAAAATGAAAAGTTAAAAATGAAAAATTTAAATTATTGGCGGAGTATTTTGTAGTCGATGTCCTCGCTCTCGAGGATATCGACGAGTTCTTTGTTGACGGGAATGGTCCGCTGGGCGACGAGGTTGACCGAGCGGTTGATTTTCGGATCGTAGATGCTGAGGTGGAGTTCGCCGAGACCCTCGCGTGTTGATGCGGCGTGCTCTTTGAGCAGCGAGGCGAAAGCGTTGTTGAGGCGGTCGGCGGTCAGACGTATGGCAATTCCTCGCACAACCCGGCCTTTGATGTCATCGAGGCGCGTGATGCTGACGATGTTGAACCGGGGCTCATCGTCGCGGAACCGCCGCTGATACTTGCCGATGACCCTGATGAACTGGCCGTTGGTGCAGTAGCCGTTGAATTGGGAGTAGGTTTGGCCGAACATGCGCAGTTCGGTCGAACCCGAGAGGTCTTCGAGCGTCAGAATGCCCCAGGGGCCGTTCTTGCCCTGACGGGTTTCAAAGCTGCTGGCCATTCCTCCGAGAATAACCTCCCTGCCCTCTTCAATGATGTAGTCTTCAGAGGTGAAGTCTTTGATTGAGGTCGTTGCATAGCGCAGCTCCATGTAGAATGGGTCCAAAGGGTGGGCCGAGAGATAGCGGCCAACGAGTTCGCGCTCTTTTGAAAGCAGTTCGGCCTGGGTCCAGGGCACGGCGGGCTTGATTGCCGGGCGGCCGGAGGTGTCGAACGCCGGGTCGGCGATGTCGTCGAAGAGCGATGCCGCCTGTTGCTGGCGGTCGCGTTGATAGAGCTGGCCGTATCTGACGAGCTGCTCGGCGAAGTTTTCATCGCGGGTATTGACCTGGAAAAAGTCTTCGCGCTTGATTTCGTCGCTGAAGCAGTCAAAGGCTCCGGCCATTGCGAAGTTCTCGATTGTGCGGCGGTTGATTCCCGCGCTTATGGGAACTCGCTCGATGAATTCATGAATGCTTTTATAGGGACCGTTTTCCCTGCGCTCTTCAATAATGGCGTTGACGATGCTCTCGCCGATGCCCTTTATGGCGGCGAGGCCGTAGCGGATATCCCCGTCCTTGTTGACGCCGAAGTTGGCAAACGATTCGTTGACGTCGGGACCTTTGACTTTGATTTTCATGCGAGTGCACTCGTCCATGAAGACCGAGAGTTTGTCGCCCATGTTGCGGCTGAGAACCGCGGCCATGTATTCGGCCGGGAAGTGGGCTTTCAGATATGCCGTCTGGAAAGCCACCCAGCTATAGCAGGTCGCGTGGCTCTTGTTGAAGGCATAAGATGCGAATTTCTCCCAGTCTTTCCAGATTTTTTCGAGCACTTCGGCTTTGTGGCCGTTTGCCCGGCCGCCCTCCATGAACTTTCCTTTGAGGTGGTTCATCTTGTCGATGAGCTTTTTACCCATGGCCTTTCGCAGGGTGTCTGACTCGCCGCGGGTGAAGTTGGCGAGCAGTCGGGAGAGCAGCATGACCTGTTCCTGATATACCGTGACGCCATAGGTGTCTTTGAGATATTTCTCCATTTCGGGTATATCGTAGGTGATCGGGCTGCGGCCATGTTTGCGTGCAATGAAATCGGGAATGTAGTCCATCGGGCCCGGACGGTAAAGGGCGTTCATTGCAATGAGGTCCTCGAATGTCGTGGGTTGGAGCTCGCGGAGATATTTCTGCATTCCGGCCGACTCGAACTGGAAGGTTCCGACTGTGCGGCCTTCGGAGTAGAGGCGGTAGGTTGCCGGGTCGGCAATGTCGATTGTGTCGATGTCGAGGTCAAATCCGCGCGTCTGCTTTATGTTGCTCAGGGCGTCTTTGATAATCGACAGAGTTTTCAGCCCGAGGAAGTCCATCTTAATCAGACCGGTGTCTTCGATCACCGACCCCTCATATTGGGTCACGAGCATTTTTTGGCCCGAGTCTTTATCAGTTGCGACGCTGAGAGGCACCCAGTCGCTGACGGCGTCGCGGCAGATGATGACGCCGCAGGCGTGTACACCGGTGTTGCGCACGTTGCCCTCGAGTTGGAGGGCATATTTCAGGGTGTTACGGACCAGTGGGTTGGTGCTCGAGAGTTCGGGGGCGAACTCGGGAATGTGGTCGTAGCAGTTCTTCAGGGTGCACTTGAGCTCCTTGCCGTTGACCTCGGGCATGCGTTTGGGCACGAGGTTGGCCAGGCGGTTGCTCTCCGCAAGGGGTAGCTGCTCGACGCGGGCCACGTCTTTGATGGCGCTCTTGGCGGCCATAGTGCCGTAGGTTATGATGCGGGCAACCTTCTCGGCACCATATTTTTCGGTCACGTAGGCGAGCACGTCCGAGCGACCGTCGTCGTCGAAGTCGATGTCGATATCGGGCAGCGAGATTCGGTCGGGGTTCAGGAAACGCTCGAACAGAAGGTCATATTTGATCGGGTCGATCTGGGTGATGTTGAGGCAGTAGGCAACTGCGCTGCCGGCGGCGGAGCCACGCCCCGGGCCGATGCTGACGCCTCGCTCGCGTCCGGCTCGGATAAAGTCTTGCACGATGAGGAAGTATCCCGGAAAGCCCATGTTCTTAATCGTGTTGAGTTCAAAGTCGATTCGCTCGATTTGCTCCTCGGTCAGGGTCTCGCCCCAGCGGCGGTGGGCGCCGACGTAGGTCAGATGGCGCAGGTAGTCATCGTTGTCGGTGAAGCCATCGGGAAGCGGGAAGTTGGGCAGAATGGGTTTATGGTCTATAGTATATGTCTCGACCTTCGAAAGAATCTCGACCGTGTTGCTCAGGGCTTCCGGAATGTCGGCAAACAGGGCATTCATCTGCTCCGTCGTTTTCATCCATTCCTGCTTGGTGTAGAGCAGTCGCGTCGGGTCGTTGAGAAAGCGGTTGGTCGCTACGCAGACGAGTCGGTCGTGAGCCTCGGCGTCGTCTTCGTTTGTGAAGTGGACGTCGTTGGTCGCAATGAGCTTGATGTCGTGCTTGCGGGCATAGTCAATGAGAAAGCCGTTGACGAGCTGCTGCTCGACGTAGGTTTCATGGTTTGCGTTGGGAACTGTGGCTTTATGACGCTGGAGCTCTATGTAGTAGTCTTCGCCGAAAGTTTCCTTATACCATAGCACCTGCTTTTCGGCCTCGTCGTGCCGGCCCGAGCGGATAAGGCGCGGAATTTCGCCGCCGAGACATGCCGAACATATGATTAAGCCCTCGCGGTGAGCGGCAAGTTCGGTCTTGTCGGTTCGCGGGTGGTGATAGAAACCGTCGGTCCACGCTTTGGATACGATCTTGATGAGGTTGTGATAGCCGGTTTCGTTCTTTGCCAGGGCAATCAGGTGATAACCCTTGTCTGACTTATCGGAACGGTCGTGCAGGGAGTTCTTTGCAACGTAGAGCTCACATCCGAAGATTGGCTTGAACGGTTCGAGCCCTTCTTCCTTACGCTTGGAATTTATTTTGTTGACGTAGTTGAAATACTCTTTTATGCCGAACATGTTGCCGTGGTCGGTAATGGCCAAGCCGGGCATGCCGTCGGCAATAGCTTTGTCAACGAGGCTTTTAATCGAGGCTTGTCCGTCAAGGACAGAATATTGCGTATGGACGTGGAGGTGAACAAATGGTTGCATAGCACCACAAAGGTACGAAAATAAGTGAAAAGTTAAAAAAGAAAAATGAAAAATTAAAGATGATTGTGTCTTTAGGGCATGATAATCAGCGACCCCGACGCGAAGAGGCGCCGGGGTCGGAGGTGGGAGGATAGACAGTGTGTTCAGAAGTTGAGGCCGAAGCCGAAGAAAATGTTGAGGTTGCCCTGGCCGAAGAGGTCTATGTCGCTTGTACCGCATGGTGTTGCATATGTGGCGCCGAGCATGCAGTTGAAGCGCTTGACGGTGTATTGGAGAGCAAAATCGATGGGTACGGAAAATTTGGCCACGTCTTCGTGTGTTGAAGGGTAGCCATAATAATCTTCGGTTTCGGTGCGGAAGTAACCGCCCAGGCCTATGCCGGCCATCAGATTCCAATGCTTACCCATGGTTTTGATGAATCCGGCAGTGATTGAGGGGGTGGTTTTAGATTTGTCTTCTCCGGATGTGGAGTAGATGTTATAGCTATGGCTATTATCCTTGCTATCGCATGAGGCGCTTGTCAGGCCGAGTTTGGCGTACCAGCCCCATTTCTTGCCGTAGTGGCCATACATCAGACCGTAGTGGACGCCGGTTCCGGGGCCGCCATCGAAGCCGACCATCGGGCCGACGAAGAGGCTGACGAAGTTGGTGGAGGTGGAGCTTTGCAATAGGTCGACGGGGCGCTCGCGCCGGGCGGCGTTCTTTGCAGTGGTGTTGATGACCGGATAGGTTGCAGCCATTGTGGTTGTCCCGGCGGAAGCGCCGTTGAGGGCGGCAATCTTCTCGGCGTCACTCTTGGTCATCGCGCGGAAGTTGGAGTATGTTGCCGGATAGCCCGAAACCGTTACGGAGCCGCCACGTAAAGGCCCGCGGCGCGTAACAACATATTGCGGTTCTACCAAAATATCGGCGCCCGACTCTTTGATGAGCTCGGCCGTGGCGGTCTGCTTCTGAGCGCTGAGCGATACGGTCGAGAACGGGTTCCATTTGAACTCTTTGGTCGTTTCGGCCTTATGCTTGTCGACGGTCAGGTCGGCAACCGTGAGGTTATAGACCTCGGTGCTGACAGGCGCGGTCTGTGCCGTGTGGCTGATGGTAGAACACGAGCTTAGCGTCAGCATGGCGCCGGCTGCTAAAATCATGTATTTTTTCATTACTACCGCTGTTTATTTGTTGTTGTTGATGATGGTGTTTTGGTTAACCACAGTGCCGCTGTTGAGCAGGCTCACGACTTCGGCTTCTTTGGCCGTTGTGGGGTGGACGTTCTTGTATGTTGCGGGATAGCCCTTTACGGTTACATATTTGATGCCGCGACCGCGTTTGATTTCATATTGGGGAGCAACGAGAACGTCAGCATTTCCGTTGGCTTCGAGTGCCTTTGCCACGGCTGCGCGGATAACTGCTTTGTCGCCGGCGCGCTTATATGCTGACGTAGGGGTGAATGTGTAAGTGATTTTTTGCGAGGCAACGTTGAGTTCGGCGGTTGAATTGCTGGTGAGGTCGGTGTCGACTGCGGCGGTTGTCGCCGTGTGGGAGATGGATGAACAGGAGCTGAGCGTCAGTGCGGCTGCTGCAGCAACGAAAAGTAACTTTTTCATTCTTGAATGATTTTTGGTTAAAAATGTGATAATAATAAAATGTGCTGCAAAGTTACACAAATATTCACACACCACCCCCCTAAAGTTAAAATATGTTAATTAGGGCCAATGAGTCCTTTTAAAACCAAAGCTCCGGCCCTGTGGGGGTCGGAGCTTTTCAGTAGCGAATCCGGGACTCGAACCCGGGTTTCCGCCGTGAGAGGGCGGCGTGCTGGGCCACTACACTAAATCGCCATGCGTCTTTTAACGGTGCAAAGTTACAGAGCTTTTTTGACTTGTGCAAATTTTTAGTTACTTTTTTGTGGAAAATTCGTAACTTTGCCGTTGCTAAGCCAATCATAAATAACAAAACAGCATAAAAATGAAAATTCAAAACTTTGCACTTGCCATGGTTATCGCATTGACAGGTTGCACCGGAGCTCAGCACACAAAGAGCCTGGACCTGACCAAATTGTCGGACAGCATTGCTGCCGGCGAAGATTTCTATCTACATGTAAACGAAAAGTGGATGGCCGAACATCCGCTGACCGGCGAATATGCCCGTTTCGGCAATTTCGACCTGCTGCGTGACACGGCCCAGGAGCGTGTGAAGCAGCTCGTCCTCGACGTTGCCGCCTCCAACCCCGAGGAGGGTTCCGTGGCCTACAAGGTCGCAACTATCTATAACCTCGCAATGGACTCAACCCGCCGCAACGCCGAGGGCGCGACCCCGATTCTCGCAGACCTGAAGAAAATTGAATCCACGCCCAAAGACTCGCTGACCGATCTTTTCATGTGGATGCACGCAAACTATGCCAGCCCATTCTTCGGCGCCGGCCCGATGGAGGACCTCAACGATTCTAATCGATATGCCATGTATATCAGCGCCGGCGGTATGGGTATGGGCGACCGCGACTACTACCTTGCCGACGATGACTACAATACCCGGGTACGCGAAGCCTACAAGCGGCTCATCGTAGCCCAAATGATGAACGCCGGCTACTCTGAGGCCGACGCTCAGCGCATCATGCAGAACGTCATGAAAATCGAAACCTCGCTCGCCGAAAAGGCGTGGACCAAGGAACAGAGCCGCAATATGGTGGCTATGAACAACCCCCGCACCCTGGCAGAACTCGAAAAGATGTACCCCGAGATGAACTGGAGGGTGTTCTTCCCCGCTACAATGGGCATTGAAGCCCCCGAGCAGGTAATCGTTACGGAGATTGAACCCGTCAAGCGCGCAATGGAACTGTTTGCCCGCAGCTCTGAGCGCGAGTTGAAGGACTATTACCTTTGGAAGTATGTCGGCGGCGCATCATCTTGTCTGAGCGACGACTTCACTAACGCAAACTTCGAGTTCAGCAAGGTTGCAAGCGGTGTGACCGAGCAGAAGCCGCGTTGGAAGCGTGCGCTGGCCGCTACGGAGGGCACTCTCGGCGAGGCCATCGGCGAACTCTATGTTGAAAAATACTTCCCCGCAAGCTCCAAAGAATACATGGTAGGCCTTGTTGAGAACCTGCGTGAAGCTCTCGGACAACACATCGACAACCTGACTTGGATGAGTGACTCAACCAAGGCAAACGCCCGCGAGAAACTCGCCGCATTCACCGTTAAAATCGGCTATCCCGACAAGTGGAAAGACTACTCCACAATGGAAATCGACCCCAAACTCAGCTACTATGAGAATATGCACAACGCTTCGATGTGGCATCAGCGCGACATACTCTCGAAGTGGGGCAAGCCCGTTGACAAGACCGAGTGGGGCATGACGCCGCAGACCGTCAATGCATATTATAACCCGATGGCAAACGAAATCGTCTTCCCCGCAGCCATTCTTCAGGCTCCATTCTTTGACCCGGAGGCGAGCGACGCTGAAAACTACGGCGGCATCGGCGTGGTTATTGGCCACGAAATGACCCACGGATTTGACGACCAGGGCCGCCATTTCGACAAAGACGGCAATATGATAGACTGGTGGACACCTGCCGACGCCGAGAAATTTGAGTCGCTGGCCCAGGGACTGGGCGCTCAGTTCGACGCCGTTGAAGTGCTTCCCGGACTACATGCCAACGGAACTTACACCATGGGCGAGAACATTGCCGATCAGGGCGGCCTGCGCGTTGCCATGACGGCGTTCGTGAACTCTCAGCAGAAGAAAGGTGTTGATATCAAGTCGGACGACGCCAAAATCGAAGGATTCACTCCGGCACAGATTTTCTACATGAACTACGCCAACCTCTGGGCCCAAAACATCCGCGACGAGGAAATCCGCTCGCTGACAACCAACGACGTCCACTCGCTCGGCAATCTGCGCGTCAACGTCAGCCTCCGCAACCTTGACCCCTTCTTCGAGGCCTTTGACATCAAGGAGGGTGACAAGATGTTCCGTCCCGCCGGGGAGCGCGTAATCATCTGGTAATTCAATTCATGACTATGTCCTGAAGGTTAAAAGTTAAACTGCCTCTTCCTCACCCCGATAACTCTTAACTCTTAACTTTTAATTTTTAACTTTTAACTTTTCATTTTTCATTTTTCATTTTTCATTTCCCCATGATCGAACCCGGAAAATATGTTGCCATAAGCTACGACCTCTATGACCTTGCCGACGGCAAGGAAACCCTGGTGCATCAGGTCCCGGCATCGCAGCCCGAGACCATGGTCTATGGGGTGACTCCCTATGTTATCGAACCCCTCGCCGCTGCAATACGCGGCCTCGAGAAGGGCGCAAAGTTCAGCGTTACCCTCACACCCGAAGAGGGCTTCGGCGAGTATTCCGACGAGATGCTGCGCACCGAAACCGTGCCCCGTGCAATCTTTGAGGAAGGTGGCAAACTCGACGAGAAAAAGATATATCCCGGTGCACGGATTTTCTTGCAGACCAATGTCGGTCAGGAGGTTGCCGCTATAGTGCTCGAAGTGGGCGATCCGACCGTGACCGTAAAGGTTGACTTCAATCATCCGCTTGCCGGCCATACAACGCGCATTGACGGCGCCGTTGTTGACGTGCGCGACGCCACGGCACAGGAAATCGCTGCCGCCGCCAATATCGGCGGCGGTTGCGGAGGCTGCGGCGGCGGTTGCGGCTCCGGTTGCGGCACAGATTGCGGTGACGGAGGTTGCTGCGGCGGTTGTGGAAAATAAGTTACCCGTAGAGTTCTGTGAGCGAGTGCTCGCAGACTCCAAGATACCTGACCCCCGGGGGCTTCTCGACGCATTGGCGTCGGGGAGCCCATCTGTTGCTATCCGCCATAATCGCCTGAAAGGGTGCGCGCCCGCTGCGGGGGCAGACCGTGTGCCGTGGTGTGAGGCCGGCGAATATCTTGCCGAGCGCCCCAACTTCACTATGGACCCGCGCTTTCACCAGGGACTCTACTATGTCCAGGACCCCTCGTCGATGGCTATTGGCGCAGTGATTGAAAGTCTGGGCTTTACCGCTCCCGTCAGCTACCTCGATGCCTGTGCGGCTCCCGGCGGAAAGACAACTGCGGCCATCGATGCCCTCCCTGTCGGCAGCAGTGTGCTGGCCAATGAGGCCGACCCGGCCCGGGCCGGCGTCTTGCGCGAGAATTTGATAAAATGGGGCTACCCAAACGTCGGTATCACCGTCGGCCCGGCTCAGAAGCTGCACAAAATGTTGTCCCGCGAATCGTTTGATGTCATCGCTGCCGACGTGCCTTGCTCGGGTGAGGGCATGATGCGCAAAGATCCCAAAGCCGTTGAGCAATGGACCCCCGGACTCGTTGAGAGTTGTGCACGGTTGCAGTTTGAAATCGTCGAAGCCCTGTGGCCGCTGCTGCGCCCAGGAGGCTATTTTATTTACTCGACCTGCACATTTGCCGAGGACGAGGATGAAGGCAATGTAGACCGTATCGTTAATGAACTTGGCGCCGAGAGGCTGCCGCTCCCGGCGTTGCCCGGCGTTGTCAACGGCCACTTCTACCCCCACCTCATCCGCGGAGAAGGTCTCTACATGGCCCTGTTGCGCAAACCCGGCGACAACGGCGCCCGTTCGGGTCTAAAGACCCGCACCTCCAATTATAAAATTGCTGAAGAATTTGAAATGAAAGGGCGTGACAAAATTCCGACACACGCTCTTGCCCTGCGTGCCGACTTCGATGCGAGCGCCTGGCCGCAGGTCGAGGTCTCGCGCGACGATGCCCTGCGCTTTCTCCATCGCGACGCCCTCATTCTTCCGTATGACGCCCCTCGCGGCCTGATCCTGCTGACCTACGACGGTCGCCCCTTAGGCTGGGTCAACAATCTTGGCCGCCGCGCCAACAACCTCCTCCCCAAGCACCTCCGCATCCTCTCCCGCCTCTAATCCCCCTGCGGGTTATTGCGCAGTGTTATAAGTATTTGCTTGAAAATCGAACCTTGCTCATAAGGTATAGTCTTTTCCTCAGTTTTTTCCTCAGTCTTTTCCTCAGTCTTTTCCTCAGTCTTTTCCTCGGTCTTTTCCAATAATCCTTCTTCCATGACGTCGTACGTTTTTACCTCTTGAAGGGAGCCGCGTTGTTGGTAACCGACATGGAGGAGGCGGCTTTTTAGCCGCCACAGTGCGGCAGATGTTGATGCTGAGTGTCTTGAGACCCCGAAACTGCCTGCCGTTGGTTGCTTAATTCGCTCATAAATGCCTGCCCCTCCATGTCGGAGAGCAGGCGCGGTGAGGTCAGAAGAAAAGCTCGAGGATGAGGCCGATGGTTATGATGATTGAACCGACGTAGACAAATTTCAGGCAGCAGCCGATTTTGTTCGAGGGGTCGCGGTGGCGTATGAGCCCGATGGTGTAGGTCGCAAAGTAGGTTATAGCAGAGATATAAAGTATGTAATCGAATATCTTCGGGTTGAAAAATGGTGTTTCGGGTAGGGTGTTTATTGAACGTGTCAGACAAATCAAACAGATTATGAAGGATGAGATTTCCAATATGTTCAGCCATTTTGGGGTCATGTGAAGTACTATCATTGTAGGGTTTGACGTTGCAAAACTAATGATAAATTCCCGATAATCAAAATTCAACCATGCAAAAGGCGCTGCCGGGGTTGGCCGGCAGCGCCTTCGTTTTTCATTTTAGGTAGGTTCTATTAATTGGTTTATCAGCGCGTAATGCAGAACCCCAAAAGCATCATTGCACTGATTCGTGAGTACATCACGAATGCAAAAGTAGCGATAATTTAAGACTTATACAAGCTTTCACTTCTTCATTTTACATCTTTTTGCGTTTTTTGGGGGGGGGTAAATGTCTGTGTGTCAATATTATATCGTTTGTGGGTTTTTCAATT
>CAZKOF010000023.1:0-27881 GCA_964554335.1 uncultured Bacteroides sp. | reverse complement strand
ATGGCAGAGATCGGCTGGGATATTACGTAACTTCAATGAAAGTTATAGGTTAAACCGACGCGTCTTTACATAAGTAAGCGACGAAAATTTCCACAAAGCAGCATTTTTGATGCGGTTGCCCCGGATTTTCAGGCGGAAGTATTGCGGGGATGGGATTTTTTTGTTAAGTTTGCAGACGTTATTACGTATTAACCGCAAATGAAAGTACTCAAGTTTGGCGGCACGTCAGTAGGCACTCCGGAAAGCCTCTCAAACGTGCGCGCTATAGTTGAGAGTCTTACTGAGCCGTCGATAGTGACGGTTTCGGCTCTCGGAGGCATAACCGACCGTCTGATTGCCGCGGCAGACACCGCGGCTGCCGGCAATATGTCTTATACCGAGATTTACGAAGAAATCCGTTCCCGTCACCACCACGTCTGCGAAGCCGTGATTCCGTCGGGTTATGTCGGTGAGGTCAGGGCAACAGTCAACGGCCTGCTCGAAGAGCTCTACACAATACTGAAAGCCATCAACCTGTTGGGCGAAATAACCGAGCGCACGCGCGACCTCGTTGTCAGTTACGGCGAGCGGATGTCGTGCATCATAGTAACCTCGATGCTTTCAGGTGCGGTCCTCGCCAATTCGCTTGATTTCATACGCACTCGCCGCAGCTTCGGGAAGAGCATTCTCGACCAGAAAACCACTGCAGCTCTGATTGCAGAGAAATTTTCCAAATTGAGCGACGCCAACACCATCGTGGTTCCGGGATTCATAGCCCGCGACTCCGACGGCCGCATCTCCAATCTCGGCAGAGGAGGCAGCGATTACACCGCCGCAATTCTCGCCGCCGAGCTGAATGCCCGCGTACTTGAAATCTGGACCGACGTCGACGGCTTCATGACCGCCGACCCACGCATAGTCAAAAGGGCACAAGTAATTGACCGACTCAGTTTCGTAGAGGCTATGGAGTTGTGTAATTTCGGCGCCAAAGTGGTTTACCCGCCAACAATTTATCCCGTGTTCCACAAGAACACACCCATCATCATCAAGAACACTTTCAACCCTACGGCACCGGGCACCCTCATCGGCGAAGTCGACAACCCCGCAATCGCCAAAACAGAGTGCGAAGCACTGGGCGTCAGCTACATAGCCGACACTCGTTTGGTCAGCGTTCCCGACACATCACTTTATAACCGCATGATTAATCTGCTGACCCGCAACGGTATAGAGACAATGCTCGCAGACGGCCGCGCAACGTGTGGCATCAAAGGCGTCGACGCCGAGCGTGCTCAGACCCTTATGAACGAAGAATTCGCCACGGAACAGATGGCAGCAGGCTCCGACGTGAAGATTTCCGACCGGCTCTCGACGATTGCACTCATCGGTCGCGGTACCGACACCGCCGACCTACCCGCCCGCATGGCCAAGACGCTCAATGCCGCAGGTATTCCCGTCTGCCAGTCGCCCCAGCAGGTATCGGCCGGCTCCGTTGCCTGCATGGTCGCATCCGAAGACCTTACCGAAGCACTTAAAACCATTCATCTGAAATTTATTCATACAAACGAAATATGAGCATACTGAAGAAATTCCTCCTCTCGTTCCTCGGCTCAATGGCCGCAATATGGTTCACATTCCTGTTACTGCTGGTATTGGCCGTTGCCGGCATCGTAGCCTCAGTAGCATCCATGAGTACGGGCATGAAGGCGCTGGCAACAGCCGAAATAAAAAAAGGCTCGGTCATCTACATCGACCTCGCAGGCCCGGTCAACGAACGCAAAGTCACCCCGTCGATTACAGATGCCATTCAGGGCGAACTCACCGAGGGTCTGAACCTCAGCGAAACGGTCGCCGCCATCTACCGTGCCGCACATGACCAACGCATCAGCGGCATCTATCTTGAAGGTAACGGAGTTTACGGCGGCGTAGCGTCGCTGCAAGACATACGCGAAGCCCTCGATTACTTCAAATCCCAGCCCGACAAGTGGATAATGGCCTACGCCGATGACTATGCCCAAAGCGACTATTACGTCAGCAGCAGCGCCAACGAGATATGGCTCAACCCCATCGGCGCAGTTGATCTCCACGGTCTTAGCGGCACAACCATCTTCTATACCGGCCTGCTCGACAAACTCGGCGTCAAAATGCAGATTCTTCGTGTCGGCACATTCAAGAGCGCCGTAGAACCATACTTTCTCAAGGAAATGAGTCCGGCCAGCCGCCTGCAGCAGGAGTCATACATGGGCGCGCTCTGGAGCTCCATGCGCGCCGACATTGCCCGCAGCCTTAACATCACCCCCGAAACGGTTGACCGCCGGGCCGACGACTTCACATTCACCATGAGCGCCGACTCGCTCAAAGCCATGGGACTTGTAAATACCCTGGGCTACCGCCACGAAGCCGAAGCCCACGTTGCCGAGCTCGCCGGAAAAGAGAAATTCGACGACGTCAACCGCGTGACTGTCAGCGAATATTACGCGGCCATTGACAATAGCGACTTTTCATACCTTCCCAACGTCAAATCGCCCAAAAAGAGCGACAAGACCATCGCCGTGCTCTACGCAACGGGCGAAATCTCAGACGAAGGCAAAGAGGGCATCATAGGCAAAAAAATGGTAGACGAAATCATGGACATTGCCGACGACGCCGACAACCTTGCCGGCCTGATTCTCCGCGTCAACTCGCCCGGCGGCAGCGCCTTTGCCTCTGAGCAGATATGGGAAGCCCTCGAGCAGTTCAAAAAGAAAACCGGCCTGCCTTTCTACGTTTCCATGGGCGACGTTGCAGCCTCCGGAGGCTACTATATAAGCTGCGGCGCCGACGTAATCTACGCCCAGCCGACGACCATCACCGGCTCCATCGGCATTTTCGGTATGATTCCCGAAATCAAAGGGCTGCTCAACGACCACCTCGGCGTGACGACCTCAACAGTCAACACCAACAAAAACGGCAACTTTCCCTCGCTCTTAGAGCCGATGACCGCTGAGCAGCAAGCCAAGATGCAAGCATACATCGAGCGCGGCTACGACCTTTTCACCCGCCGCTGCGCCGAAGGGCGCCATACCACCCAGGACTCCATCAAAGCCATTGCCGAAGGTCGCGTATGGGCCGGCTCACAAGCCCTCGAAAACGGTCTTGTTGACCGCATGGGCACGCTGCGCACGGCAATTCTCGGAATGGCCTCCGACCTCAATCTGACGGCATATCGCGTCAAGGAATACCCCGAAACCACCTCAAAATGGTGGGAAGCCCTGCTGACCATGGACGAACTCGAGATGAACACCTCAAAACTCGAAGATCTCAACTATTTCAAGCACCTGAAAGAGATTAAAGACGCCCCGACCGTTCACTGCCGCATGGAAACGGTCATCATCAAATAACCCCGTCAGAGAACTGCAAATTGTCAAATAACTCCGCATCCAAAGCCCTACTGAAAGGGCTGCTCCTGAAGCCGTTATCGCTGGTTTACGGGGCAGTCACGGCGACACGCAACAAAATGTTCGACGTCGGCGTGCTGGAACAGCGCGAGTTTGACATCCCGGTGCTCGTTGTCGGCAATATCGCAGTCGGCGGCACGGGCAAGACCCCCCACGTTGAGTTTCTCGTAGAACTGCTCCACCGGACATATCGCATCGGAGTGCTCTCGCGCGGCTACAACCGCCGCACGAAAGGATTCATACAGGCGACCACCGAGAGCAGCGCGCGTGAAATCGGCGACGAACCCTACCAGATTTACCGCAAGTTCGGCAACCGCGGCGTCATGGTCGCCGTCTGCGAAGACCGCTGCAATGGCATTGACCGCATGCGCGAGCTGGACCCCAAACTCAACCTGATTATTCTCGACGACGCATTTCAGCACCGCTATGTCAAACCTACCGTCGCCATCGTGCTGACCGAACATTCGTGTCCGGTCTTTGAAGACGAAATCATGCCCTCGGGGCACCTGCGAGAGAGCGCCGGCGCGCTCCATCGGGCCGACATTGTCGTGGTCACGAAGTGCCCCGACGACATGAAGCAGATTGACTACCGCATCTTCACGAAAAACATGGGGCTTTACCCCTACCAGCAGCTCTTTTTCAGCAAGTATGCCTACGGCGAGCTGACTCCCCTGTTTGCCGACGAAGCGCGTCTTCACCCAAGTCTGACCAACCTCACCGCCGCCGACACCGTCGTGGTTGTCGCCGGCATTGCCAATCCACGCCCTTTCGTGCGCAAGCTCAAGCAATCGGCCGCCCGGGTCTGCGGACTCATATTCTCCGACCACCACAACTTCACACGCAACGACATCGCCGCTATTATCGACAAAATCAAGTCTGCCCCCGACCCCAAGCGCGCAATCGTGGTCACCACGGAAAAAGACGCCATGCGCCTGCGCGACTTCCCGGGCCTGCCGCCGTCGTTGCGCCGACGCATATTCTATATTCCCGTCTCAGTAAAGTTCATAGCCGCCGACACCGCCGCCGGGCGCAACGGCACACGCGAATTTGCCGAAAGCGTAACCTCGCTACTGCGCCGCGGAGGTCAACAATAAACAATAAGACGGGTCCCGCCGTTACGTTATAAAAAATCAAGTTTTCACAACACCTCATAACCCCACAACTCCAAATATGTTAGAACAAATCAACCGGACCGCAGCATATCTGCAAGAAAAAATCCAGGGAGAAATGCCCAAACTCGGGATCATCATGGGCACCGGCCTCGGCACCCTCGGCGACCTCATCGAAGAGAAGCAGGTAATTCCCTACTCCGAAATCCCCAACTTTCCCGTCAGCACCGTCGAAGGCCACTCCGGCAACCTCATAATCGGCAAGCTCGCCGGCAAACGCGTCATCGGTATGCAGGGCCGCTTCCACTATTATGAAGGCTACGACATGAAGCAGGTGACTTTCCCGGTGCGCGTAATGAAAGCCCTCGGCGTGGAAACCCTCTTTGTCAGCAACGCCTCCGGCGGCATGAACAAGGAATTCCGGGTCGGCGACGTCATGATTATCACCGACCACATCAACTTCTTTCCCGAGAACCCGCTGCGCGGACGCAACTACAACGAACTCGGTACACGTTTCCCCGCAATGACCGAAGCCTACAGCAAGCGGCTCGTGGCCCTTGCCGACGAGATCGGCCGCGAACAGGGTTTGCGCCTGATGCACGGCGTCTATATCGGCGTGACCGGCCCCACTTTCGAAACCCCGGCTGAATATGAAGCATTCCGCGTGCTCGGCGCCGACGCCGTCGGCATGTCGACCGTGCCCGAAGTCATCGTTGCCAACCATGCCGGCATGACCGTTTTCGGTCTGAGCGTCATCACCGACCTCGGCGGCAAGGAAATCACTGAAGCCCCCTCTCACGAAGAAGTTCAGAAAGCTGCCGTCAAAGCTCAACCCACAGTTCTCAAACTCGTTCACGAAATGGTTGCGCGCCTCTGATGGAAACGGAAATCTCCTCACTCGGCGAATTCGGACTCATTGACCGCATAACCGAAAACCTGCCCAAGTTCAACGCGTCGACGCTCACCTCCGTGGGCGACGACGCAGCAGTTCTTGACTTCGGCCCTGACCGCGAAGTGCTTGTCAGCACCGACATGTTGCTCGAAGGCGTGCACTTCGACCTGACTTATATGCCGCTGAAACATCTCGGCTACAAGAGTGCCGTCGTGAACTTCAGCGACATCTACGCGATGAACGGCACCCCGCGCCAACTCGTGGTCGGTCTCGGCATCAGCAAGCGCTTCACGGTTGAACACATCGAGGCGCTCTACGCCGGCCTGCGCCTGGCCTGCGAGGTCTATGGCGTTGACCTCGTGGGCGGCGACACTACCGCATCGCGCTCCGGGCTGGTGATTTCCGCCACCGTTATCGGCGACGCCGCCAAAGGCACGGTTGTGCGCCGCTCCGGCGCCAAGCCCACGGACCTCATCTGCGTCAGCGGCGACCTCGGCGCGGCCTACATGGGCCTGCAGGTCCTCGAACGCGAAAAAGCCGCCTCGGCCGGCAGTGCCGACTTCACCCCCGACTTCGCCGGCAAAGAGTATCTCGTCGAGCGCCAGTTAAAACCCGAAGCCCGCAAAGACATCGTACGCGAACTGGCCGAGGCCGGCATCATGCCGACCTCGATGATTGACGTCAGCGACGGCCTGTCGTCCGAACTCATGCACCTCTGCAAAGCCTCCTCGACAGGCTGCCGCATCTACGAAGACCGCATTCCCATAGACTATCAGACCGCCGTCATGGCCGAGGAACTCAACATGAATCTTGTTACCGCAGCGATGAACGGCGGCGAAGACTACGAACTTCTTTTCACCGTTCCCCTCCCGGGCCACGAAGCAGTCAGCAAACTCTCAGGCGTGCGTGTCATCGGCCACATGAGCCCCGCTGACCAGGGTTGCGTTCTGATTGGCCGCAACGGCGAAGAACTCCCCCTCCGCGCCCAAGGCTTTACTCATATGTAATTAGTGGGCAGTGGGCAATGGGCAGTGGGCAGTGGGCAGATTTTTCATTTTTCATTTTTAACTTTTACCTTTTAACTTTCTTACAATGTACGCTTGGATAATCTGGCTCATAGCCGCCGCAGTTCTGCTGCTAATCGAAGTACTGTCGCAAGCCATCTGGGCATTTTGCCTCTCAATCGGATGCCTCATAGCTGCAGCCATATCCTGTTTTACACCATCGCCCGCCCTGCAGGCCATGAGTGTTGGAATCGGCGCCGTGCTCTCCTGGATTCTGCTCGCTCCAATCGTGCGTAAATGGGAACACAAACGCTCCAAGACCACACGCACCGGCATGGATGCCCTGCTCGGACGCCGTGCCATCGTGACCGAAGAAATCCGCCCCGGCGAAATCGGACGCGCCCGCATTGACGGCGACTATTGGCAAGCAACCGCCCCGGGCATCACCGCCCCCCTTCGCCGCGGCACCGAAGTGAGCGTCACGGCCTATGACTCCATCATCCTCACCGTCGAGCCGTTAACGGGGAGTGCGGCGTGCGAAGCGTGAAGTGTGCGAGGTCGCAAAGATTTTTCATTTTTCATTTTTAACTTTTAACTTTCCAATGTCCACAACTCTTATTCTCGCAATCCTAATAATTGCGCTCGCCGTCGTTGTCATCTACGCCGGCGTCAAGGTCGTGCCTCAGTCCGAAACCCGCGTGGTTGAACGCCTCGGGCGCTTCCACAGTGTTCTCGGTCCGGGCCTGAACTTCATTGTGCCGTTCATTGACCGCCCCAAAACAATCTATACCCGCCGCGTTGAAAACAGCATCGGCGGCAAAACCATCGTGCGCATGAGCGCCACCCCGGTCATTGACCTCCGCGAACAAGTCTATGACTTTCCCTCGCAGCAGGTCATCACCCGAGACAACGTCACCACCGAAATCAACGCCCTGCTCTACTTCCAGATTGTCGACCCCAAGAAGGCAGTCTACGAAATCGACAACCTTCCCAACGCGATCGAGAAACTGACCCAGACATCGCTGCGCAACGTCATCGGCGAACTCGAACTCGACGAGACCCTCACCTCGCGCGACACTATCAACTCCAAGCTTCAGGTAATCCTCGACGACGCAACCAACAAATGGGGAGTCAAGGTCAACCGCGTCGAACTCCAGGACATCACCCCGCCGCAATCCGTGCGTCAAGCAATGGAAAAGCAGATGCAAGCCGAACGCAACCGCCGCGCCGAAATTCTCAATGCCGAAGGTGAAAAGCAGTCGCGCATCCTGAAATCAGAAGGCGAAAAAGCCTCGAAAATAAACCAGGCCGAGGCCCACAAGCAGTCTGAAATTCTTCGCGCCGAAGGCGAAGCCCGCGCAATCATTCTCAACGCCGAGGCAGAAGCCGAGGCAATTCGCCGCGTCGCCGAAGCCGTCAGCGCAACCCAGACCGACCCGGCAACCTACATCCTCGCCGTGAAATATATCGACACCCTCCGCGAAATGACCTCCGGCCAGGACAACAAGACGGTCTATATCCCCTACGAAGCCTCGTCAGTGCTCTCCTCCATCGGCTCCATCAAAACCCTTTTCAACAAATAATCGTCATTCGGCGCATCGCACCGACGGACATGAATAGCCCGAGGCAAGACCGCATCAGCAGTCTCAGCCCCGGGCTCAATATCTTATCCACCCATTTTTTTTCATTTTTTTCATCTTTAACTTTTAAATTTTAATTAAAAATATGTTTTGCGGCAGGTTTCTTGGATTTCGGAGAGATGTTGTGTAACTTCGTGCTTTGAAACCGAAATTCGCTAATTTCTAAATTACTATCAATTATATGAGTTACCTAAAGTTTGATAGGAACCAGATGATGAATTTGGACCATGCTCTGACAAAAGAGATGCTCCGAACCAACAAGACCGGCGCCTATCATTGTACTACGGTAGTTGACTGCAATACGCGCAAGCAGCACGGTCTTCTTGTGATTCCGGTACCGGAACTTGACCCGGGCAGCAACTATGTCATGCTCTCCTCTCTCGATGAAACCGTGATTCAACACGGCGCGCCCTTCAACCTCGGGCTACACCGCTATAGCGGCGGCGTCTATAGTCCGAAGGGTCATAAGTATATCCGTGAATTCGACTGCGAGAACGTGCCCCGAACAACGTATCGCGTCGGCGGCGTAATCCTGACCAAGGAGAAAATTTTCATCTCTGATGAGAACCGCATACTTATCCGCTACACCCTCGTCGAGGCCCATAGCGCAACGACCCTGCAGTTCCGCCCCTTCCTCGCATTCCGCGAAGTTAACGCGCTGGTTCAGGAAAACGGAGCCATCAATACCGAGTGCACCCCTGTGCAGAACGGCATCAGCTGCTGCCTCTACCCGGGATATCCGACCCTCTACATGCAGTTCTCGCGCAAGGCCGAATGGGTCAGCGAGCCAAACTGGTACAAGGGCATCGAATATGTCAAAGACCTGGAACGCGGAGTTCCATACACCGAAGACCAATGGGTTCCCGGCTACTTCTCCATTCCCATCAAGCGCGGCGAAAGCGTCATCTTCTCCGCAGGGATCAGCGAAGTCAGCCCCCGGTCGCTGGCAAAAATGTATGAAAAGGAAATCACCGTGCGAACGCCCCGCAGTTCGTTCTACAACTGCCTGAAGAACGCCGCCAAGCAATTCTACATGCACATCGGCGCAGATGACTACATGCTTTCGGGCTATCCCTGGGGCAAAGTGCTCGCCCGCAACACCTACATGTCGCTCCCGGGCAACACCCTCGCCATTGACCACGTCGACGACTTCGAAAAAATCACCGCAACGGCCAACCGTGCCCTGCTCCACTACTTCAACACGGGCGAGACCGACAAGATTATTCAGGGCATTGACCAGCCCGACATTCCGATGTGGGCTCTCTGGTGTATCCAGCAATATGCAAAAGCCGTCAGCATAGAACGCGCCCGCGAGCTCTACACCGACTTCACCGCAACGGTTCTCGACCATATTCTCGACGGCAAGCACCCCAACATCTTCGTCGACGCACTGACAGGCCTTATCTCATCAAACGGTGAACACCAGGCTGCCAGCTGGATGTATTCGCAGTTCAACGGCCATATGGTCGTGCCCCGCTCGGGCTACCTGGTCGAGAACAACGCCCTGATGTATAACGCCCTGATGTTCGGCGTCAACCTGCTCGAGGGCAACGAAACCCTCGCCGCCGTTCGCGAGCGCTGGCAGGCCCACGCCGAAAAGATGAAGCAACCCTACGTCGACACTTTCCTCAATGACTTCGGCTATCTCTATGACTACGTCAACGGCCAGTATGCCGACCCGAGCGTTCGCCCCAACATGGCGATTGCCATCGGCATGGACTACTCTCCTCTGGACCGCCGCCAACGCAAGGGAGTGCTCGACGTAGTTACCCGCGAACTGCTCACCCCCAAAGGCCTCCGCACCCTCTCGCCCAAGAGCTACGGCTACCGTCCTTTCTATGTCGGCTCGCCGGCCGAACGCGAGCAGGCGATGCACAACGGTCCCGCCCGCCCGTGGCTGATCAGCTTCTATGCCGACGCCTACATAAAGGTCTTCGGCCTCAGCGGCGTCAGCTACATCGACCGCATGCTCATCGGCTTCGAAGACGAGATGAGCCAGGGTTGTATCGGCTCGCTCAGCCAGATGTATGACGGCAACCCGCCGTTCCAGGGACGTGGAACCATTTCACACGCCACGAATATTGCCGGAGTGCTCCGCACGCTCCGCATGCTTAAGAAACTAAATCCGTTCTAAAATAACCATGAAAGCTTTAATGTTCGGGTGGGAGTTCCCGCCCCACATCCTGGGAGGATTAGGAACAGCCAGCTACGGCCTGACCCAGGGCATGTGGCAATGCGGCGACATGGATATCACCTTCGTTATCCCCAAGCCCCACGGCGATGAAGACCGCCACTTCGCCAACATCATCGGCGCCTCGCAGGTTCCGGTGGCCTGGCGCGATGTCTCGCGCGACTATGTCGAGCAGCGCATCGGCAACGTGATGAACCCCGACCTCTACTTCGCCCTGCGCGACCACATATATGCCGACTTCAACTATATGCGCACCAACGATCTTGGCAGCATAGAGTTCTCAGGACGCTATCCCGACAACCTGCTCGAGGAAATCAATAACTACTCGATTATGGCCGGCGTCGTGGCCCGCACGGTTGACTTCGACATCATCCACTCCCACGACTGGCTGACATATCCTGCCGGCATCCACGCCAAGCAGGTCACCGGCAAACCCCTGGTCATCCACGTCCATGCAACCGACTTTGACCGCTCGCGCGGCAACGTGAACCCCACGGTGTTCAACATCGAGCTCGACGGCATGCACCACGCCGACCACATCATCACGGTGAGCGACCTGACCCGGCGAACCGTCATCGACAAATACGGCATCGACCCCTCGAAGGTCACCACGGTCCATAACGCCGTGACCCCGCTCTCGCCCGAGCTGCTCAACGTCGAGGTTACCAAACCGAAAGAGAAAGTCGTCACTTTCCTCGGCCGCATAACCATGCAGAAAGGCCCCGAATATTTCGTCGAGGCCGCCGCAAAGGTGCTCAAACTCGACAAGGACGTACGCTTCGTCATGGCCGGCAGCGGAGACATGATGGAGAAGATGATCGACCTCGCCGCTGAACGCGGAATTGCCGACCGCTTCCACTTTCCCGGATTCCAGAAAGGGAAACAGGTCTATGAGATGCTCAAAGCCTCCGACGTCTATATCATGCCCTCGGTTTCCGAGCCCTTCGGCATCTCGCCGCTCGAGGCCATGCAGATGGGGGTTCCGTCGATTATCTCAAAGCAGAGCGGTTGCGCCGAAATCCTGACCAACGTAATCAAAACCGACTACTGGGACATCGACGCCATGGCCGACGCAATATACTCGATTATCACATATCCCGCAATGCACACCCAGTTAAAGGAAGAGGGCCTCGCCGAGGTCAACCGTATTACCTGGGACAAGGCCGGGCAAAAAGTCATCAATATTTACAAACAAGTCTTAAACCGCAAATAACCAGTTATGAAGGCCATCAACTTTATTTTCCAGCTCCATCAGCCTTACAGACTCAAAAGATACCGTTTTTTCGACATCGGCAATGACCATTACTACTACGATGACTTTGCCAACGACGAAATCCTCGACCGCATTGCCCGCCGGAGCTACATCCCCGCATGCGAGACCCTGCTGCGCATGATTCAGGACACCAACGGCAAGTTCCGCTGCGCCATCTCCATTTCAGGCGACGCCATGGACCAGTGTGAACAACACGCCCCCGAAGTAATCGACATTCTAAAGAAACTCGCCGACACCGGCAAGGTGGAATTCCTCGGCGGCCCCTTCGCGAACTCCCTGGCCGCACTCGCCGAGCCCGAGGAATTTGCCGACCAGGTCAAGCTCCATAGCGAAAAAATCCAGCGTCTCTTCGGCCAGAAGCCCAAAGTTCTGCGCAACACCGAACTCATATACTGCGACGAAATAGCCTCTCAGATTCTTGAACTCGGATTCAAGGGCGTCGTGACCGAAGGAGCCAAACACGTGCTCGGCTGGAAATCGCCCGACTACGTCTATTCAGCCGCCTCGGCCCCAAAACTCAAACTCCTGCTCAACAACTCCAAGCTCGCTGACGACATCAGCCGCCGCTTCTCCGACACAAACTGGGACTCATACCCCCTGACGGCCGACAAGTACATGGATTGGATTGCCTCTACCCCCGCCGAGGAGCAGATTATAAACCTCTGCATGAACATCGAGACTTTCGGCGAACTCCATTCCCGCGAAACAGGTATCTTCCAGTTCCTCGAGGCGCTTCCCCGCTTTGCCGCCGAACGCGGAATCGACTTCTGGACCCCGACCGAAACCGTCACCAAGCTCAAAGCCGTTGACTCCCTCGCCATTGGCCACCCCGTATCGGCCGTTGACGACGGCCGCGACGTCAGCGCATGGCTCGGCAACCGCCTGCAGAACGAAGCGTTCTCGAAACTCTACTCAGTGACCGAGCGCGTGCGCCTGTGCGACGACCGCCGTCTCAAAATGGACTGGCTCTACCTCCAGGGCGCCGACCACTTCTACTACATGTCGACCAAACTCTTCGGCGACGGTGCTGCAGCAGCGAACTTCTCGCCCTATGGCTCGCCCTATGAAGCGTTCACGAACTACATGAACGTGCTGGCCGACTTCATCGTGCGCGTCGAGGAGCAGTACCCGATGTCGATCGAGAACGAAGAGCTCAACTCCCTGCTGACAACCATCCGCAACCAGGCCTCGGAACTCGAGACCCTGACGAAGGAAAACGACTCGCTGCGTCGCTCGCTCGAACAGTTCAACGTTGAACACAACCTGCGCACCGGAGCCGCCATTCCCGAGAAGAAAACCGAATCCAAACCCGCCTCAAAAGCAAGCAAACCCCGCGGCACATCGGCAGCCGAAGCCAAAAAGTCTGCCGCCGAAGCCAAAAAGTCTGCAAAAAAGACAACAAAAGCTGAAAAACTCGCAAAGGTAGAGAAGAATCTTAAAAAATAATCTTCCCTCCCCGACAAAGACCATAACGGCCCTGACGCCAACCGCGCCGGGGCCGTTGAACTTTTGACTTTTAACTTTTATTTCGTAACTTTGCAGTCAATATGAAGAATATCCGCAACTTTTGCATCATCGCACATATCGACCACGGCAAGAGCACTCTTGCCGACCGACTGCTTGAGTTCACCAAGACCGTGAGCCAGAAAGACATGGAGGCGCAGGTTCTCGACGACATGGATCTTGAGCGCGAACGCGGCATCACAATCAAGAGCCACGCAATCCAGATGGACTACGAGCTCGACGGCCAACAATACGTGCTCAACCTCATCGACACCCCCGGACACGTTGACTTCAGCTATGAAGTCAGCCGCTCCATCGCCGCCTGCGAGGGTGCGCTGCTCATCGTCGACGCCTCGCAGGGAATTCAGGCACAGACAATCTCAAACCTCTACATGGCCGTCGACAATGACCTGGCAATCATTCCGGTGCTCAATAAATGCGACCTCGACTCAGCCAAGCCCGAAGAGGTCGAAGACCAGATTGTGGAGCTCCTCGGCTGCAAACCCGAGGAGATTATCCGCGCCAGCGGCAAGACCGGCCTCGGAGTGACTGAAATCCTGCGGGCAATCATTGAACGCATCCCCGCCCCCGAAGGCGACCCCGAGGCGCCGCTCCAGACCCTGATTTTCGACTCCGTGTTCAACCCTTTCCGCGGAATCATCGCCTACTTTAAAGTTGTCAACGGCACGCTACGCACCAACGACTTCGTCAAGTTCGTCAGCACCGGCAAGGAATATCACGCCGACGAAATCGGCATTCTGCGCCTCGACATGGAACCCCGCAGCGAAATCTCGGCCGGCAACGTCGGCTACATAATCTCCGGCATCAAGACCAGCAAGGAAGTCAAGGTCGGCGACACCATCACCCACGTAGACCGCCCCTGCGCCGCCGCAATCGACGGCTTCGAGGAGGTCAAGCCGATGGTCTTCGCCGGCGTCTACCCCATCGAGACCGAAGACTTCGAAAACCTGCGTTCCTCGCTCGAGAAGCTACAGCTCAACGACGCCTCGCTTACTTTCCAGCCCGAAAGCTCCGTGGCCCTCGGCTTCGGATTCCGATGCGGCTTCCTCGGCCTGCTCCACATGGAGATCATCCAGGAACGCCTCGACCGCGAGTTCGACATGAACGTCATCACCACGGTGCCCAACGTGAGCTACCGCGTCTACGACAAAAAGGGGAACATGACCGAGGTCCACAACCCCGCCGGCCTCCCCGACCCCACCCTCATCGACCATATCGAGGAACCATATATCCGCGCCTCGGTCATCACTACGGCAGAATTCATCGGCCCGATCATGACCCTCTGCCTCGGCAAGCGCGGCGAACTCGTCAAACAGGAATACATTTCCGGCAACCGCATGGAAATGATTTTCGACATGCCCCTGGGAGAGATTGTCATCGACTTCTACGACAAGCTCAAGTCCATTTCAAAAGGTTACGCATCGTTCGACTATCACCTTCACGACTTCCGCGAAAGCAAGCTCGTCAAACTCGACATTCTGCTCAACGGCGAGAGCGTCGACGCCCTGTCGACCCTGACCCACATCGACAACTCCGTCACTTTCGGCCGCCGCATGTGCGAAAAGCTCAAAGAGCTCATCCCGCGCCAGCAGTTCGACATTGCCATTCAGGCCGCCATCGGCGCCAAAATCATTGCCCGCGAAACCATCAAAGCCGTGCGCAAAGACGTTACTGCAAAATGCTACGGCGGCGACATCTCCCGTAAACGCAAACTGCTCGAAAAGCAGAAAAAAGGCAAAAAGCGCATGAAGCAGATCGGCTCCGTCGAAGTGCCCCAGAAAGCCTTCCTCGCCGTCCTCAAACTCGACTAAACAATAAACCGACCGAGGATGTTTCAAAAGCGGAACTCCATTGCCCCTTAACCTCTAACCGGCGCCGCAGGCGCCAAATAACCCATTAACCGGCGCCGCAGGCGCCCTTGAATCATGTCAGACAAGATTGATTGCGACAAAACACCGCAGGCTCCACGAGAGCCGGAAATCGACAACATGCCCCACCGCGTCTTCTTCGCGGCGCGCAAGGCAATGGCCCGCCACGCAACCGGCGGCAACATCCTGATTTTCGCAACCGTGCTCGCGCTCATAGTTGCCAACATTCCGGGAATCAACACCTACTACGAAGAATTCTGGACCCGCGAAGTGCGCCTTCAGTTCGGAACTTTCAACCTTTTCAGCCATTCGGGCCACTCGATGAACCTTCTACAGTTCATCAACGACGCGCTCATGGCAGTGTTCTTCTTCAGCATCGGACTGGAAATCAAGCGCGAAGTGCTCGTCGGCGAGCTCTCGTCGTTTCGCCAGGCCTTGCTCCCCATTGTCGGAGCATGCGGAGGCATGCTGATTCCCGTGGTCATCTTTTTCTGCCTCGCAAAAGGCACTGACTATAGCGGCGGCGCCGCCATTCCTATGGCAACCGACATCGCTTTCTCGCTCGGCGTCCTCGCAATGCTCGGCTCGCGGGTGCCCATCGGCCTGAAGGTATTCCTAACGACCCTCGCCGTGGTCGATGACATCGGCGGCATCGTTGTCATCGCAACCTGCTACGCCTCCGACCTCCACCTCCAGCTCCTTGCCTACGCTGCCGTGCTCCTTGCCATTCTCTACCTCGGCGGCTTCTTCCAGATTCAGAGCAAAGCCTTCTATATTCTCATCGGAATCGCCGTGTGGTTCCTCTTCCTCAACTCCGGCATCCACCCCACTATCGCCGGCGTGCTCGTGGCCTTCTGCGTTCCGGCAAAACCGGTCTATGCCCCGGTGAAATACATCCAGAAAATCCGCAATGCCATCGGCCACTTCAGATGTGAAGATGACGAAGAACTCAACCGCAAGACAATACTGAGCAATGAGCAGATGAACTGGCTCAAAGAGGTCGAGGCCGCGTCTGACAAGGTAATCTCGCCCCTGCAGGAACTCGAAGACGCACTCAACCCCGTTGTCAACTATTTCATCATTCCTCTCTTCGCCTTCGCCAATGCCGGCATCTTCCTGCTCGACATGGATCCGGTCTCGATTTTCGAAGGAGTCTCGCTCGCAATTATCTGCGGCCTCTTCTTCGGCAAGTTCATCGGCATCTTCTCCTTCAGCTGGATCTGCATCAAACTAAAACTCGCGCCCATGCCCTCACGCTCCAACTGGAACAACTTCGCCGCGGTCTGTATGCTCGGCGGCATCGGCTTCACCGTGTCGCTCTTCATCGCGACCCTGAGCTTCCCGGGAGCCGACAAGCTCGACCTGCTCAACCACGCCAAACTCGGCATCGTTGTCGGCTCGATTATCTCCGGCATAGTCGGTTACATATGGTTGCATTTCGCTCTTCCCAAAGCCCCTCAATCAGAAAACGACGAAGAAGATTGAATTATAGCGTCCAATCCATCAGGACGTTACAAAAAGTATGTTTAGCAACATACCGAAATTTTTGCACTGCTGACAAAAAAACGCCATCTTTGCATCAGAAAAAATCATTCAATCTTTTTTACCTTAAATATTGTACCTATTTGGAAACATTCAGGAGGGTGTGTCAAAATTCAAAATCGCGTCGCGAAGCAATATGGAGGGCCAATGCTTTAGCTTTGGCCACTACGTCAAACTCCTGAAAATCAAGCTTCGCGTCGCGGTGCCGAAAGCTAAAGCATTCGGCCTCCATAATGGCGACTGAATTTTGACACACCCTCCCGAACATTTCTGCCACTCCTGCCCCTGAAAAATCAGCTCCGTGGAGTGTCTGCGAGTTGCAGACGCTCCACGGAGCGCTTCGTAACGTATGGGGCGCGGCCTATCTCATCAGCTCTTTGCAGGCTTTGCCGTCGCGGACTCTGATGTAGATGCCGCGGCGTGGCGACGTCATAACCCTGCGTCCCTGCAGGTCGTAGATAACCTCGTCGGCCGAGGCGGCGCCGCTTTCAATCCCGGTGATTTCGGAGAACTCGACAACGGCATCATCGGCGGCGGGGCTGACAATGTCGCCGAAAAGGGCGCGCACGGTGTAGACCGACTTGCCGGCCAACGGCGCGGGGTCAACATAGCCCTCGCGGTCGACGGTTGCGATAACCTCGCCGTTGCGAACGACCTCGTAGGCCGTTACGTCGAGCGCGGGCACCGTCAGGTCATTGAACGAAATGTCGTCGACAAAGAGCGCAAACGCATCGACACTGACACAGTTGATGGCGAAATAGCGCGTTCCGGCGGGAACAACGTAGCGATATTCCATCCACAGGTCAGGCACCTCGATGAAAGCGGCACTATGGACCGGCGTGAACTCCGAGGGGTCGGTCGACCCCGTCGAGTAGAGCACCCTCATGCGCTCGGCGGGAGTGTCCTGAGCAGTAAACGCCTTTGCATAGAACGACACGGTCTGCTCCGCTCCGTTGAGCATCGGTGAGATCAGCCAGTCACTGTTGGCACCGCTGACCGACGCCATGCTCATGAGCATCTTATTGCCCGAGTGGGGGGTGCCTTCGTCCCAGATGTCGATGCCGAGGGTCTTGGCGTTGCACACCTGGAATGACTTGGGCGCCGTCATCGACGGATACTCCTCGAGGTCTTTATTGATATAATGCGTGTTGCTGTAGTCGAGGTCAATGAGAGTGTAGTCGCCAACAGCGTCAATCGCCCAGTCGGCATAGCTCTCCATGTCGTCGGTAACATATGCGCGGCTATAAGGGGCGTTCCACGAGAGCACGACCCCACCGTCGGCAGCAGTCGCCTGCAAACCCGAGGGAGATGCAATCACTGCCTCCACGGCCTCGACATCGACCGAGGCGGAATTATTCGCCGCATTATCGTCGGCGCCGCATGTCGCCGTAAGAGTCAGCGAGTGGCGGCCGGCGGCAAGTTCGGGTGCGAACTCAACGTCAACGGTCTTGCCCGAGGCGAGTCCGCCGAGCGTTTCGGTTGCCAGCGTGCGGCCCTCGCCGTCGGCCAGAGTCAAGGTTATAGCCCCGGCCTGCTCCATGCCGACATTGGCGATGCGTGCGGCAAACGGAGCGCTGAAACCGGCGGCAACACGCTTGCTTCCGCTCAGACGTTCAACCGCGATATCGACGCCGCGACTGTTGTCGATGACAATATTGTCGAGCAGGATATTGCCCGAGCCGGTCGACGTACTGACAAACATGAGGCGCAACCATTCGGTCGACTTGAAAGCGCCGAGGTCAACGACATGGCGCTTCCAGCCGGTTGTGCCGTCATTACGCTTAATGGCCACGCTCTCAACCGGCTTGAAATCCTCGCCGGGAGTCATTACTTTCAGCGTCAGCACCTCGCTATCGCCTTCGCTCCCGAAGTGATACACCCAGAAGGAGAGTACCGGTCGGTCGAGTGATGAGATATTTACTTTCGGAGAAGAGAATTCACCCGTAACGCCGATATTCTCGGCAGAGGATACGAACATTGCCAGGCCGCGGTCGCCGTTCTGGTCAGAAACCGCAGGGTCGATTCCGGCAGGTTCGAGCACCCAAAGATAGTTCGGGCCGTCAGATTCCGAAACCCAGGGATAGTTGGCGATGTCGGCGCCGGCAAAAGTCTCGGTCATCGGAGCGACGATTGCGGGGCCGAACACTCCGTTGAGCGGGGTGTTGTTATACATTCCCTTGACCTCGCCGACATAGGGAGTCACGAGGTAATACATCAGCTCCTGGCCGGAGAGATTGAGGCGGTCGGTCAATGAGGTTTCGGATGTCGCTGCGGCAACTACCGCGGCGTCGTTGCTGCGTACTACCCGATAGGTCATGCCCTCGGGATTGAAGTAGCCGCCGTTGGCACCGACAGTCGGAGCGCTCCAGCTCAGGTCAACACTGCCGTCGGCATGTTCGACCGCGCGCAGATTGCCTACAGGACCGGGAACGTCAACGCCGACGAAAACCGAAGCCTCGGCCGAGGCCCCTTCGCCGGCCTCGGTTGCGGCAACCACCCGATAGGCATACGTATCGGCTTCGGTCATGGTTGCGTCGACCCAGCTCTGACTGCTTCCGGGGGCAATCCCGGTCAGCACTTTCAGCGGTTCAGCCGACATGTTGCGATAGATATTGACCGTCAGATTTTCCGTCAGGGCACCACCTTTGGTGTCGAGCGCCGGAGCGGTGAACCCGACGGTTGCCGACATGGCGCCGAGGGGTGCGGCGGTGACGGTCAGGTCTCCGACCGCTGCCGGGACCGCGCCGTTTACCTCGGCAATGCCGATGTTGTCGATTGTGAGCTGCCAATTATGGGCAATGCTGTAGCAGTTTAACCCGAGGTGATAATATCCGTCGGCCTCGACATGGAAAAGAGCGCGTTTCGATTCAAACGCTTTTGCGTTCTCATAGTCCGGGCAGTCAATAATTACCTGCGTCATCGACGTCGGGTCGGTTGACCCTCCGAGGCAGAATTTGAAGTTCTCGGGGTAGCCTTTATAGTAGGTCTTGGCGTCGAACGTCAGCGCATAGACAACATCTTTCTGCAGCCTTATGCGCGGCGACACAATCCAGTCATTGTGGGCCTGCTCGGGTTCCGTATATTTCAGGTAGATGTTCTTCGCCTTTGCGTCATAGGTCCAGGTGTTGTTGCTCGCCAGGTCGGTGACCGTCCAGAGGTCAAAGGCCTCTTCCGAATCAAAACCTTCGGTGAAAGGCACTGAGAAGTCAGCGCCGAATACCAGCGTCTGTGACTCTGCCGCCGGACTCGAGCCTTTTGAGTTCACGGCCTGCACAAGGTAGTGGAGCGCAGCCGTGCCGCTGAAGGTCTCGTCGCGGAAAGAGGTGGACGTGATGCCCTCGAACTTGGTTCGGTCGGGCATGCGGGTAACCGTATATGTCACTCCCGCCGGGTCGAATGTGCCGCCGTTGAGGCCGCAGGTCGGGGCCGTCCATGTCAGCGATGGCACGCCGTCACTGTCGGCGAGCCGGACGTCGGAAGGTGCTCCGGGAATATCCTCGCCGACGCGGGATGTAATACTGACCGTTTCGCCGAGATAATCTGCCGTGGCGGCGGTAATCTCTATGGTGACGTTTCCCTCGGCGAAGGTGATTTCCGGGCTGACAACTTTCGAACCCGGTTCCACGCCGTTGATTTCAATCTCGGAGCCTCCGACAACGCTGACCACTATTGTCAGCGGGCCGTCGAGCGTGGCTCCGTTATGGGTTTTGGTCGGGGCCACGCACTCAACCGTGCCTGTCAGCGCACCCACGCGGGGGAACTTCAATTCGGCGTTTCCGACAGCCGCGGGGGCGGCATCCGGAATTGTGTAGGGCATGGCAAAGATGTCGGCGAATGAGGCATTATCTTTGAAGTGACATATCTCGGTCGCCGCGCCGGTCGCGGTGTTGACCTCCAGGAGCGCCGAATAGCCCTCTGAGTCATTGGCCGTCCAGTAGAGCTTGCCGGTGGCATCGTCGAAGGTCAGCGAATTGATGTAGGCGGGCGCGAAGCCCGTCTTGCCGATCTGCTCATAGCGTCCGGTCTTCGGGTCGATTTTGATGAGCCAGCCCGTATAGCCCCAGATGCCGTAGATTTCGCCGTTTTTATTTGCCGCGATAGCAAAGGCATTGCGGTCGACGTCGGCAATGGTCGTAGCCTCGCCATAATACGTGTCGAAGCTGCAGAAACGGCTGTACTCCTGGGTAGATTCGTTAAAGAAGAAGCCATAGACGTTGCCGCTGACGGGGTCGTAGGTCATGTCGGAGGGAACGTTGACTATGTCAATCTCCGACTCCGACTGCCGGCTCCAGGTTCCTGTGCCGTAGATCGTCAGGTAAGCCTCGGAGTCATAGTTGGAGGTCGAGATGGCGTAATAGAGCGAGTTGACTTTGACGGCGGCACGGAGCTTGAGCATATTGTCGTTGCGGTAAACGAGCGTCGGCTCTGCGTCGGCGCGTGCTCCGAACGTATAGATTCCCGAGGTTATCGGGTTGAGATAGTTGCCGTTGGCATCGGTGGCGCCCCAGAGGTCGTTATAGACCATCGCTCCGGCGAGCACCGTGTTGCTTCCCGGCAGCTTGCGCGCCGCGGCGCCCGCAGGAGCCGTGACCGCGAACGAGAGCAGAGCGGCAGTCGCCGCTCTGCTGAAGTGTTGAAGTTTCATTATTTCGTCACTTTTATCGTTGAAACCGTGCCGCTGATATCGGCGCTGACAATGTAGACTCCGCGGCCAAGCCCGGCAAGCGAGAGGCTCGAGGCGCCGGCGGCGGTCATGATGCAGCGGCCGGAAAGGTCATAGACTTTGGCGTCGGCAACGCTGCCGAAGAAGATTTTGTCGCCGCTGACAAAGATGCCTTCGGCAGGCTCTTCGACCTCGTTGATCGACAGGGTCTCCTCATTCTTGATAGAGAAGCCGCTGATATAGAATGCGCCCTTTTGGTTGGCATGGATGCCGATGGCTCCGACTCCGGCGGGGATGGTAATGTAGTTCTTCGGCTCATCAGTCTCCGTGTCAGTCTCCGTGTCGCCCTCTTCGTCGGCATACACAGTCTCCAAAGCATCAGGCACCTCGAGATAGAACACGTCGATCTGTCTGTCTTCTATCGGAGTTGACGGTGCTGCGGTATTGACGGTTGCAATCTTCTGAGTCATCGACTCGGGCGTGATGGAGCTGCCGAAGTGCAGGTCCCAGCTGACCGGCGAGTAACCCGAGGCGTAATATGACCGGATGGTGACGACATACTTGTTGCCGGCGTCGAAGTTCAGGCGCGGGGTAATGGCCCAGTCGTCGGGAGTGGTGTTGTTGGAGGTGATAGAGAGAGCTACTGCTTGCCTCCCAGGTTATCTCCCCCCCATGAGTTGGAGTCGTTGTTGACGTTATAGATATTCCAGCCCGCGTCGCGGAAACTGTCGGCACAGTCGAACGGCAGGTCCAGACCGGCGCCGATCCATGGGCTCTTGACTTCGGCGGGCTTGTCGGCGGAGGCGCCTTCGGGGCCGTGGATGGTCACGGTGTAGGTGTATTCTCCGGCCTCGGGCACTGTGGTGTCCTCATAGCTCGAAGTTTCGCCGGGAGTCAGGCCCTCTGTAACCTCGCCGATTTCCTCGCCGTCGCGGGTAATCACGGCCTTGACCAGTTCGGGAGTAACACCCTCGATGTTGGTGGTCGTCGGGTTGGTCCAGGTGATGGTCGCACTGTTGCTCAGGTCGGCAGCCGGAATAACGGTCAGGTCGGTAGCAACCGACGGGGCTACAGGCTGATATGCGAACTGCACTTTGGTCACTACCAGATCGTAGTCATCAGTGGAAGCAATGATGTTATTGCGTAGCGTAAAAGCATATCTGCCCTCGGCGGTAACGTGGATGAGCACCGTGTAATCAGTCGTCCAGCTTTGGCCGGGAAGGGTTACCGTTCCTGAGGGAGTAAACGTTGCGGCAACATTTTTCTTGTCGGCAGTCAGGCCGATTTCGAGCTTGACATTCTTGCCAGCGCCTTTGATGGAGTAAGTTGCCGAATAGTAACCGGGAGTAAGGATGAAATAGGGCGAGAGCAGATAGTCATCGTTCTTGTAGTAGTCCTGCGACTTGGAGACAGACAGGGCGGCTCCGGTACTCTTGATCACCCATTCGGCGACATCGCCGTTGGCGTTGAATCCGCGCCATAAGGGAGTCGTCGCATCGTCGGCACTGAAAGTCGAGGCGTAGGGGAGAGTCTGCGTTTCATCACCGACCCATGCCGATTTCACTTTCACGGGTTCGCCGTCGGCAGCGCCTTCAGAGCTATAGGGAAGCACATAATACTCATGCACTCCGGGGGTTGCAGGCACGTAGTCATGGTTCATCACCGCGCCCGGGGTTAGATTGCTGAAGGTTTCAAGCAGCTCGCCGTCGGCATAGAGTTCTACCTTGCTGAGGTCGGTAAGCTCTTCGCCGGTGTTGGTCGTTGTCGGGTTGGTCCAGTTGAGAGTGACGGTCGTTGCGTCGTCGCTGACCGTGACGGTAAGGTCGGCGACATGGGTCGGGGTCAACCTCCACTTCTCAACCACGAATTTTCTGAGAGTATACGTACTATATGACCCTGTTTCGGCATGAGCATGGAAAGCGATGCCATACTCTCCGGGAGTATCGACGGTGAAGAAAATCTCATAGTCGGTATCAGCCGTGGGTATCGTCTTGAAGTTGCGGATAACCGTTTCGTAGCCTCCTATGGAATTGCCGCTGCCGATGAGAATATCGAAATCGGTCGATGAATAGGTCGAATACGACAGAGTAACGCTGAGTTTGTAAACACCCGGCTGCTCGAACTTCATCTGCGGGGAGATGATCCAGTCATCCTGCACCTTACCCGAACCTCCGTAATACTGAATGCTATTGCCATAATAGGTACTCACAGCGAGTTTCCAGTTGTCGGTGCTGGTCGATGCGCGCCCTTTGACCGGAGTCCAGAACAGGTCGAAGTCATCCTGAGTCAAGGTATTGATATTCGCGTCATAAGGCATGGACTGCGCTTCAATCGGGCCGATATATTTCGATGCGACCGTTGTAAATGCCGATTGCGCGCCGTTGACAACCACGGCCACCTCATAGGTGTGATAACCAGGCGTCAGGCCCGTACTCCCGGTGTCGGTCCAGATTGTTGCGTCGCCGGCAATGGTTGCGACCTCCGCACCGTCGCGCTTGATGATGATATTGTTGAACACGGCATCGTCGGGCAGGGCAACGCCGTCATTGTCGGTTGTCGGGAGCTCCCAACCGAGGGTCGCTTCGAGGGCATAATCTTCACCCGCGGTACAGGTCAGCTTGGAAACCGCCGCCGGAGTAAAGACGTTCTCGCACACCTCGAAACCGGTTAGGTTAATCCATCCCATATTCTTTGGCGAATATGCGAGAAAACCGAAATAATAAGTTCCGGTAGTTGGAACGGTGAAGACCGCTGACACCTTAGTCATAGAAGGATAGGCTTTAGTAGCGGTAAAGTCGGTCAGAACAGTGCCCGCAGCAAGGGCATCAACATCTCCTGAATCGGCAAAGGTAAGCTTCTTACTTTCCGTATAAGAGCGCGTATTAACCCAATATTTGGCTTTGTACTCTTTTCCGGCCTCGAGGGTAACGGCGGGCGAGATGAGCCAGTCATTTCCGTCGTTAGAACTGTGATACGAGTATTGCTTTCCCGAAGTAAATCTTGACCCCGAGTAATTATATGACGAGGAGTTATCGGCCCAGGTTTTGCCGTCTTTGTTGACGTCAACAACCGTCCATTCCGTGTCCTGATACAGACCCGAGGCGTAGGGGACCGAATGTGGTTCCGCCGCCGATAGTGCGGATGTCAAACCCGCAACAATCATTAGAGTAACAATCTTTTTCATAATATAAACGAATAATGTGATATGTGTCTTAAAAAGTCCCTCTTTTGAACTATGGCGCGAAGTTACATAATAATCAGACAATTACCCCCCCCCGAAAGTTAAAGATGTTAAGCGCCATGAAAAACTTTCCCGCGAGCGGCGATTGTTGGCTTTTTACGCAAAAAAACGTAACTTTGTGCATAATTTACAACGATTTGAAACCGAACAAGCCTCCACTCAATGAAAAGATGAGCGCAACACTCACCATGCCGCCACGCGTTGCAATTCAGGGCGTCGCCGGATGTTTCCACGACGCCGCCGCCCGCGCATACCTTGCCGGAAAGGGCATCGAACAGGTCGAGACCCTGCCGTGTGACTCCTTCCCCGAGCTCTTCGACGTCATGGCGGCCGACGCCTCGCTGCTCGGCACCGTGGCAATCGAGAACACCATTGCCGGTTCCCTCCTCGCCAACCACGAGCTGCTGCGCCAGAGTCCCGTGAGCATCATCGGCGAATATAAGATGAGAATCAGCCACGTGCTTTGCGCCCTGCCTGGCGAGACCATAGAGAGCATCACCGAGGTCAACTCCCACGCAATGGCGCTGATGCAGTGTGAGCAATATCTGCGCCGCCACCCCAACATGAAGATGGTCGAGAAATTCGACACGGCAGGCTCGGCGGCCGAAATTGCAGAACATCAGCTCAGAGGCCACGCCGCCGTTTGCGGAGAATATGCCGCAAACCTCTACGGACTCGAAATACTTGAGCGCGGCATAGAGACCAACAAGCGCAACTTCACGCGCTTCCTCATTCTCGCCGACCCGCTGCTCGCGGCCGAATTGCGACCGAAGGAGCAGATGCTCGACAAGGCCTCCATAGTCTTCACCCTGCCCCACACTCAGGGTGCCCTCTCGAAAGTCCTGACAATCCTGACTTTCTACGACATGAATCTATCGAAAATCCAGTCTATGCCCATACTCGGGTGCGAGTGGGAATACCGTTTCTATATCGACCTGACCTACACCGGTTATGCCCGCTACATGCAGGCGATCGACGCCGTGCGCCCCCTTATCAACGACCTGAAGATTCTCGGAGAATACACCTCAGCCGACATTAAATGAAACAGATTCAGCCCGCACGCCGCATTGCCGACGTGAAAGAATACTATTTTGCCCGCAAGCTCCGCGAAGTTGCTCAACTCAACGCCCGGGGCAAGAACATCATAAGCCTCGGCATCGGCGGCCCCGACCGCATGCCCGCCCCCGACGTCATCGACACGCTCTGCGACGCCGCCCGACGTCCCGACGCCCACTCCTACCAGCCCTTTGCCGGACTGCCGGAACTGCGCCGAGCAATGGCCGACTGGTATCTGCGCACATATGGCGTCACCCTCGACCCAGCAACCGAAATCCAGCCGCTCATCGGCTCGAAAGAGGGCATTCTCCACGTCAGCATGGCGTTTCTCAACCCCGGCGACGGAGTGCTCGTGCCGAACCCCGGATATCCGACATACACCTCGGCGTCACGACTGGTCGGCGCAGAGATTTTTCCTTACGACCTCACCGCCGAGGGCGACTGGGAGCCGGACTTCGACGCCCTGAAACGCCTGCCGTTGGAGCGCATAAAACTGATGTGGGTGAACTATCCCCACATGCCCACAGGCACTCCGGCATCGCGCGAACTGCTTGGAAAAATCGTTGACTTCGGGCGCCGCCACGGCATCGTCATTGCCCACGACAACCCCTACTCGTTCATTCTCAACCCCGAGCCGCTGAGCATCCTCTCGATTTCCGGCGCCAAAGATATCTGCATCGAGATGAACTCGCTGAGCAAGAGCCACAACATGGCCGGATGGCGCGTGGCGATGCTCGCGACCAACCCCGAGTTCCTGCAGTGGATCATCCGGGTAAAGAGCAACGTCGACTCCGGCCAGTTCAAACCCGTGATGCTCGCCGCCGTCGAGGCACTGAGCCTCGGTCGCGAATGGTTCGACGAGCTCAATGCCGAATATGCCGAACGCCGCAAAGTTGCCGAAGAGATTATGACCCGCCTGGGCTGCACTTTCGATCCGCGCCAACGCGGCATGTTCCTTTGGGGCAAACTCCCCGCCGACGCCCCCTCGGCCGAAGCGTTCTGCGACGACATCCTCTACAACCGGGGCGTCTTCATCACCCCCGGCTTCATCTTCGGCACCAACGGCGAAGGCTATATCCGCATCTCCCTCTGTGCCCCCGTCCCAACCCTACGCGCCGCCCTCGCCCGCCTCTGACCCCGCAGACTGGTTCTTTTCATCGGTGTATCGTCACTTGGGTTGCACCGAAACCATATTCGCGGAATGAGGCGTCCTGCACCTCGCAGCGGGGCCACCGCTTGCGCAGGCGGTCGAGCAGCGCCGCGCGAAGAACGCCCTCGCCTTTGCCGTGGATGAAGATTATCTTCGTCCCGGGGTGCTTCGCAGCGGCCTCCATGCGACGGTCAAACTCGCGGAGCTGACAGGCGAGCATGTCGGCGGGCTGCAGGCCGGCGGTCGTGTCGAGCAACTCGTGGATATGGAGGTCAACGACCTCGGGCACGGCTTTTGACGGCTTCGGTTGGGGGGTATGGGATTTTTGGGCCGGTTGGGACTTTTGGGGATTTTTGGCGGGCATTTGCAGCGGCGTCAGGTCGGGTTCGTCAACCGGGCGTCCGTTGGTTATCACCGGGACTGTCAGCACCGGGGTTGTTGAATAGACCGTCGAGGTGAAGCAGTGGAGCTTGGCCAGGCGCGTCAGGTCGAGGCGCGTCTCGAAGTCCACGGGAGGCATCAGTTCGAAAGCCTCGTCGGTCTTGCAGGCAATTATCTGCACCGACAGGTGGCGCAGCGAATTGAGGTCAGACTGAGCGACCTCGCCGATAAAGATCTGAACGTTAGGCTCGGCCTCGCCCGAATCAATAAGCCGCCATTGCGAAGAATTGTCGTCACGCGAGGCAACGGCGAAATATATCCTGAAATTCGAGTCATTGACCAGATAGAGATCAAACGCCGTCTGCGACAGGCGCCTGATATCTTGCGGTTCAAAGAGCAACACCGCCGTCAGGTAGGGATGATTTGCAGGCTTGCTCTTCGGCAGCGGACGCTCCTCCTCAGCGGCGGCAGGCTCCGGGTCGGTATAATGCTCCGACGCGACGGCGCCGGGAACGACAATCAACTCGTTCAGAGCCACCGGGGTCTCAAACCCGTCGTGAGGGTCGCGCACGTAGGCCACGCGCCCCTCCATGCGGACAATCACCCCTCCGCCAACGTCATTCAAAAATCGAACTGTATCACCAATCTTTGCCATAATCTAAATCATTTCTTTCCCGCAAAGGTAAGCTAAAAAGTTAAAAGCCCCAAGTTAAAAGAAAATAAGGTAGGTTCTATTAATTGGTTTATCAGCGCGTAATGCAGAACCCCAAAAGCATCATTGCACTGATTCGTGAGTACATCACGAATGCAAAAGTAGCGATAATTTAAGACTTATACAAGCTTTCACTTCTTCATTTTACATCTTTTTGCGTTTTTTTGGGGGGGGGTAAATGTCTGTGTGTCAATGCTATATCGTTTGTGGGTTTTTCAATTG
>CAZKOF010000022.1:0-28501 GCA_964554335.1 uncultured Bacteroides sp. | reverse complement strand
GATAGAACCCGGTTAGTCAACCCTCTCCAGAGAAACAGTCAACTCCTATCAGTTAACATACCAAACCGAGTCAACCTTTTTCAGGAACGGACACACAAAAGGGAGGTTGGTTTGCTCGCTTGGGCGTTTTTTCGTAACTTTGCAGGCAAACTGCTGAAGATGTTATGAAAAAGAGAATAATGCTTGTTTTCGGAACCCGCCCCGAGGCTATCAAAATGGCCCCGCTGGTAAAGGAGTTCCAAAATCATCCCGCTGAGTTCGAGACGATTGTCTGCGTGACCGGGCAGCATCGCGAGATGCTCGATCAGGTTTTGCGCATCTTTGAAATCACCCCCGACTTCGATCTTAACATCATGAAGCAGGGTCAGGACCTCTATGACGTGACGGCCCGAGTGCTTACCGGCATGCGCGACGTGCTCCGCGAGGCGCGCCCCGACGTCGTGCTCGTTCATGGAGACACGACGACCTCAACCGCCGCGGCTTTGGCGGCTTTCTATCAGCAGATTGCCGTGGGCCACGTTGAGGCCGGATTGCGCACTCATAACATCTATTCCCCATGGCCCGAAGAGATGAACCGCCAGTTGACGAGCCGCATGGCCACGTTTAACTTCGCGCCCACTCCGCTGAGTCGCGAGAACCTCCTCGCCGAGGGTATTGATGAGGCTAAAATCACCGTCACGGGCAATACCGTCATCGATGCCCTCTATTGGGTGGTCAACAAAATCAAGTCGGCCCCGGGTTTCAATGCCGAGATTTCCGACCGGCTTCGCGCCGCCGGATATGACGTTGACCGCAATCGCAGGATTGTGCTCATAACGGGTCACCGTCGCGAGAATTTCGGCGACGGCTTCATCTCGATGTGCAGCGCAATCAAGCTGCTCACCGAGAAATATCCCGAAGTGGACTTTGTTTATCCAATGCACTTGAACCCTAATGTGCGCAAGCCCATTCACGAAGTCTTCGGCAATGACCTGTCAAATCTCGGCAACATGTTTTTCATCGAGCCGCTCGAATATTTGAGCTTTGTCTACTTGATGGAGAAATCGATCATCGTGTTGACAGATTCTGGCGGTATTCAGGAAGAGGCCCCGGGGCTGGGCAAGCCGGTACTGGTCATGCGCGACACCACTGAGCGCCCCGAGGCCCTCAGCGCGGGCACGGTAAGGCTCGTCGGCACGGACCGCTCCAAAATCATAGGCGAAGTCAGTGAGCTGCTCGATGACAGTGCCCACTACGCTGCCATGTCGCAGGCTGTCAACCCCTATGGTGACGGTCGCGCCTGCTCCCGCATCGTCGCCGCCCTCGCCTGATTCTTCCCCCCCCCACCTTAGAAGGGGTATCCGACGGAGAAGTGGAAAGTTGCGTCGCGGCGCCAGTTGGGGTGGGTGAGGGGCCATCGCTCCTGGTTCATTGCCGGGTTGTAGGCTTTCAATCCGAGGTCAAGACGAATCAGGAAGTAGGTGAAGTCGAGCCGCACTCCGGCGCCGTAGGCCCAGGCGATTTCTTGGGCGAACGTGCGGAAGCTGAATTCTCCTCCGGGCTGGTTTTCATATTTGCGGATTGTCCAGACGTTGCCGGCGTCGATAAACAGGGCGCCCTCGACGACCCAGAAGAGTTTACACCGGGCCTCGAGGTTGAGGTCAAAACGGATGTCGCCGCATTGATTTATGAAGTTGCTGACGGTGTTGCGGGCGTCGTAACGTCCGGGTCCGAGGGTGCGCACGCCCCAGCCTCGCACACTGTTGGCGCCGCCGGCATAGAAGCGTTTTTCAAAGGGGACCATCGAGGAGTTCCCGTAGGGCACGGCAATGCCGGCGCCAACGCGGAAGGCCAGGGCGGTTCGTCGGGAGAGCCGGCGGGTAATCATATAGTCGGCCTCTGCTTTGGCATATTGGGCATATTGGGTCCCGAAAATCTTATATGCGCCGTCGCTCTTGTGCTGGCCGACGGCACTTGAGATTGCATAGAGCAGGTTGCCGGCAATTTCGGCCGAGGCACGCACGGTCCATATCAGCGGTTGATAGGACGAGGTCTTGACGCCGGGCAGGGGGGTGATTACGCGTTTGTTAGTCAGGAAGGCCGAGTAACCCATGCGCATGATGAAGTGGTTTTCATAGCTATAGCGCAGCAGGGGATTGCCGCCTGCAACCTCGTCGAGGAAGTTGATGGTAGAGCGGGGCAGGAAGACGTAGCTGACGTCGAGGAGGTCAAAGATGCGTCGGTTGTTGTTGCGTCGGTTGTTCCATTTGTAGCGCCATCCCGCGCCGGCAATCACGCGGGTATATTCGGGTCGTTCCTGATAGTTCCCGTTGATGCTGAATTCGGTTGAAGCGAGCATTTTGCGCTTGTAGTTGCGAGAGAGGAACGGGGCTGAGAACTTTGGCAGCGTCAGTGCAACTTCGGCCGATGCTTCGGTGTAGTGGTTGTTGATGAGACCTTCGAGGTCGCCCGACAGGCTTTCGTAACTGCCGCGGGCCTTGATCGAGAGGGTTTCGGAGCCGCGGAACAGGTTGCGGTGTTGGTAGGTCAGGCCAACGCCGGCTCCGAGGTCGCCTTCGGAGTTGGTTCCTTCGAGTTCGGCCGTGATTCCCTGCAGGGAGTTGCGTGTCAAGCGCACTATGGCGTCCATCTCATTCGGGCCGGCCGGCTCGAGGGCAACGGTTATTGAGCGCACAATGCCGAGGCGCCCGATCGATTCATACGTGCGGTTGAATTCCTCGGAATTATATGGTTGCCCGGGCTGAATCCAGTTATTCGCCTCGAGCACTTTGGGGGATATAAACGGATTTTCGCCGTCGGGATCCGTGATAATATAGATGTTGCCGCAGGCAACCGTGTCGAGACGTGCGACTGAGCCGGCCGACATTGTCGGATCGTAGCCCGGATGGAAAATCACGCGGCGCACGGTGTAGAGCCGGTGTTCGCCACTGACGCTGAGGGTCAGGGCAACGTTATGGCTCCCGCTGACGGTGTCGGCAGTGTAGCTGATCCGGTCTTTTGAAAAGCCGTAGTAGCCGCGTCGCTGCAGGGCGTTGGTAATGCGCGTGCGCTCCGAGTCGAGCAGCGTCATGTCGAGGTTCTCGCCCGGACGCAGCAGGGTTTCGCCCCATTCCAGGTCGATGCAGCGGGCCACGGCTGAGTCTGCACACTCTCGGGCCACTGAGGCAATCCTATGGGCCTCGCCGGGACTGACCCGGTAGACAACATCGATTCGCTTATCGCCGCGATGCAGGGTGTCGACCTCAACCAAAGGTTGCATATAGCCGCGGTTCAGCAGGGCCTGGCGCAGCTGGCGCGCCGAAGCGTCGGTCAGCCGTTGGGAGTATATTACCGGAGGCTCGCCCAGGCGTCTCAGCCAACGGTTATACCATCGGGTGGAGTCCGCCCCCGAAAGACTGTAGGTATGAAGACGCATGGGGGAGATGCCGAGCGTGCGACCGTTTGGCTTCTGGCGCAGGTAGTTGGTCAGCTCGGAGGGACGAATGTCGGCGTCAGGGGCCATTTCAATACGCGCGTGCGCGAGCAAGCGTTGGCCCTCGCCGACATGTTTCGTCGTTGAGCACCCGCCCAGCAGCATAGCCGTAGCCAGCAGGCCGCCGATAATAAATCCGCGCGAATTCATCCCTGCAAAGTTAAGCATAATTAGTCAAGTCTTTTCTATAAAATAGCGATAAAAATCGCTCCGCGGAGTTTGGTCAGATCTGTAAAATACTACCTGAAGGGTAGGTGGTAGGGCGGATTTTACCGACTTTCGGGTATTTCGGGTGTGGCGGAACGGTCGTAACTTTGCATCGGTTAAAAAAGTCTTTTGGAATATATCCACATTATGCAATTATTCAAAACCGCGGCACTGGCCGCCGCAACCCTCTTCGCCGTTTCTGCATTCGGGCAGGAAGCCGCCGACACTGCGGGATATCAAAAATTCCGCTTCGGCGGCTACGGCGAAATGCTGGCATCTTTCAAGAACTATACCGACAACCGCTTTCAGAAATCGGGCGCCGTTCGCACCAAGCGCGGAACTATTGAAATTCCACGCGCCGTGCTGGCATTTGACGCCAAGTTCTCGCCGAAATGGATTCTCGGCGTGGAGATAGAGTTTGAGGCCGGAGGCACAGGTACGGCCGTCGAACTCGAAAATTCCGAAAACGGCGAGTATGAAACCGAAATCGAAAAGGGCGGAGAGGTTGCCCTTGAGCAGCTTCATCTGACCAGACTTATTATTCCGGAGGTCAACGTGCGCGTCGGCCACCTGATTCTCCCTGTCGGGTTGACAAACTCCCACCATGAACCGATAAACTTTTTCGGCTCATCGCGTCCCGAGGCTGAGACGTCGATGATCCCTTCGACCTGGCATGCGACCGGTTTGGAACTTTTCGGCTCCATCGGCAACTTCAACTATCAGGCGATGGTAACCGCAGGTCTGAACGCCAACGGCTTTGAGCGCGATACGTGGGTAGCCCCCGGCAAGCAGGGTCTCTTTGAAAAAGACAACTTCACTTCGCCGGGCTACACCGTGCGCCTCGATTATACCGGCGTCAAGGGACTGCGCACGGGGGTGTCGGCCTATTACTGCCGCAACGCAGGCGCCAATGCCGATAAGGAGCAGACCTATGCGGGTTTGGGTAAAATCGGAGTTAAAATGCTGACCGTGGATGCCCAGTACCGCAACCGCTATGTGACCGCCCGGGGAAACTTTTTCATCGGCTCGGTTGAAAACAGCAACGCTGTCAATCAGAAAAACGTCAAACTCCCGAATGCGTCGCCATATTCGCGCCTGACTCCGGTGGGTTCGACCGTCATGAGCTATGGTGCCGAGGTGGGTTTCAATCTTCGCGCAATCACCGGAGTCAGCAAGATGCCGACACTCTATCCGTTTGTCAGATATGAATATTTCAACCCGCAATATCGCGTCGGGAGCGGCTATGCGCCCGATAATCGCCTGGAGGTCAGCAAGTGGACGGCAGGTCTGAACTGGTTTGCGCTTCCAAATCTCGTCATAAAGGCTGACTATTGCCACCAGGCTGTCGGTACAGAGCGGGTTTTCAGCGCCGGCAAATATACCTCCGAAAGCGAAGTAAGCATCGGGGTTGCCTACATCGGCTGGTTTATCAAAAAGTAACTAAATAATTTAATATAAAATCTAAAATGAAAAAAACAATCAAGATGATGGCCGCAATGGCCGTAGCGCTGACGCTCGCTGCATGCGATGATGAGAAGGGAGAAGACATCGAAACCGGCGGCGAGGAGGACGTAACACCTGAAATTACCAAAGAGAATCTTGCGAACTGGACCAAATATGCCGATCAGGTAGCCAAACTTCTGAAGCAAGACGCCGCGGACCTCCTGAACTCCTGGAAAGTCAGCTATGAGGATGGCGATGCGTTTGCAAAGATTTTTAAGGAACACACATCGACTTACACCTCGGCCGAGAGTTGTATTGAGCAAATCATCGACGGCTGCTCTGACATCGCCAATGAGGTAGGTACGGCGAAAATCGGCGACCCGCTCGATCTCTATGTTTCCGGAAAGACGCAACAGGCGCTCTATGCCGTCGAATCGTGGTATAGCTGGCATTCGCGCGAAGACTATGCCAACAACATCCTCTCTATTCGCAACAGTTATTACGGCTCTCTCGACGAAAATCCGGCCTCTGCATCGATGTCGGCTCTCGTCGCCTCGATAGATCCCGACCTTGACGACTCCGTCAAGGAGCGCATTGCCCTGGCCCACACGGCAATCATGGCCATCCCCCCTCCGTTCCGCAACAACATCAACTCCACGGAGGCTGTTACGGCAATGACTGCCTGCGCAAATCTCGACGACGTTCTTAACTACGATCTGAAGTCTTTCTTCGCCAACCTGCAGGGCCATGATGCCGAGCTCGACGCTATTGTTGTGAACTATGTCGACGTTGTCGTTATGCCGACCTACGAGCTTCTTAAAGAACGCACAGAAACGCTCTATGACGCCGTTCACGCAATGGCGCTCAATCCCAGCGACGCAACATTCGAAGCCGCTGCCGAGGCATGGTTCTCTGCACGCGAACCCTGGGAAAAGAGCGAAGCGTTTCTCTTCGGCCCTGTCGATGCCCTCGGTCTCGACCCCAACATGGATAGCTGGCCCCTGGACCAGACCGCTATTGAGAACCACATCTCCAGCGGAAATCTCAGCGACCTCGATATTACCGGCGACGACGGCAATGTCAGCGAGGCTTCGCAGAACGTGCGCGGATTTCACACCCTCGAATTCCTGATTTTCAAGGATGGCAAACCCCGTACAGTCGACCAGCTCTAATCTTCACAGATGAAACTAACCTTTTACTTATCACTTATCGGAATTGTACTGCTGACGTCGTGTGACCCGTTTGACGACGGGTTCGACGTCACGGACATGGAGATCCCGGCGGGCTATGAGCTATCGGCCGGGATCTCCACCGTCTTTATGAACTCGTCGAAGGCCTATGACTCGCCGGCCGACTGGGTCAGCGGCACCTACTCCTCGCGCTTCATCCGCGGCGATAAACTCTATGACGACATGCGCACCCAATCCAACGAATATGGCGGCGGTCTCGGTCCGGTCTATGCCGGCTTCAGTTGTGGCAGCTGTCACTCCAATGCCGGGCGCACAAAGCCTGCGGGATGGGCCGACAACGGCTCGGGACCCTATGGGTTCTCGGCGCAGCTTGTCTACATCAACCGCAAGAACGGCGCGCAGTTCCGCGAGTATGGTCGTGTTCTCCACGACCAGGCAATCTATGGCGTCACACCCGAGGGTAAGCTGAAGGTTGACTGGCGCTACGAAACGTTCCGCTTCGACGACGGCACGACCTATGAACTCGCTGCTCCGACTTACACCATTACCGACTGGTATGACAAAGCCTATTCGCCCGACGAGCTTTTCTGCACCGTGCGCATTCCCTTGCGTCATGTCGGCCTGGGCCCGATGATGGCGCTCGACCCCAACGAAATCGAGGCTCTGGCGGCTCAAAACCAGTTCCCGGAATACGGAATTTCGGGTCGATGCAACTACATCAGTGAACGCGGAATCACCAGCCTCGGAATCTCGGGCAATAAGGCCCAGCACGCCGACCTTACGGTGGAGCTCGGTTTTTCGAGCGATATGGGCTGCACCAACTCGCGCTATCCCGAAGAAATCTGCGAGGGTCAGGTGCAGATGAGCCAGGGCTCGATGATGGGCCTGCTCTACGACAAGCTCGACGTCTCGACTGAAGACATGGAAAACGTTGACCTCTACATGCAGAGCCTCGGAGTTCCCGCGCGCCGCGATGTGAATGACCCGGAGGTTCAGCTCGGTCAGCGCAAGTTCTACGAAGCGAAGTGTCATCTATGTCACGTCACGACGCTCCATACCCGACCGCGCGGATCCGTGCTCCTCAACGGCACTCAGCTGCCCTGGCTCGGTTCGCAGACGATTCACCCCTACAGCGATTTCCTGCTCCACGACATGGGTTCGGAAATCATGGGGGTCGGACTCAATGATAACTACCCGTCCGGCCTGGCCATGGGCAACGAGTGGCGCACAACGCCTCTCTGGGGCATCGGACTGCAGGAGAAAGTCAACGCCCACACATATTTTCTCCATGACGGTCGCGCCCGCAATCTGACCGAGGCAATAATGTGGCACGGCGGCGAGGGCGAAATCTCCCGCCAAATCTTCGCCCGCATGAGTGCCGATGACCGTGCCGCCCTTATCCGTTTCCTCGAAAGCCTGTAGAAAAAGTTAACCATTTTTCATTTTTCATTTTTCATTTTTCATTCTTCATTTCTCATTTTTCATTTTTCATTTTTCATTCTTCATTTCTCATTTCTGAATGTTCAAGAGAATAATTATCGCAACCATATCTCTCCTCCCGTTAGTTGCTTCTGCGCAATATGAGGCCGACACCGAAAACGGCGTTGTCTCCTTTGCCGGACGAAACGGCTTCAGCTGGGGCTCGAAAGACGGCAAATTCGTTTTCAAACCCTACCTGCTCGTGCAGGCATCGGCCAACTTCAACTATTACGACTCCCAGGGCCTCGATCCGGCATATAACCAGGACCACATTGCCCAGTCGGGCTTCGCGATTCCCTATGCCGTGCTCGGTTTTACGGGCAATGCTTTCGGGTTCATAACCTACAATCTCTCAATCAATGCCGCGGCATCGGGTCAGCAAATTCTTCAGCAGGCATGGGCCGACATGAAAGTTTGCGATGAGTTTGCCGCACGTGTCGGTAAGTTCAAGACTCCTTACTCCCACGCTTACCTGACCACTTTAGGAGAGACGATGTTCTCCTCGCTGCCGGAGTCGCTGACGTCGTCGGTAATCTTCCCCTATTCGCTCAACGCCGTTGCGCCGCATATAGCCACGGGCTTTGACCTCGGAGTGGAGCTCCACGGTCTCGTTGCCCGTAAGTTCGGTTATCAGGTCGGGGTTTTCAACGGCACGGGCTCTGCTATCAACACGGCAACCAAGACCTGGAGCGACGACTGGCATATTCCCTCGATGCTCTATGCCGCACGCTTGACTTTCCAGCCCTTCGGCGTTATGCCTGCAACGCAGGGTAACCCCAATCAGTTAAACCTCAACAAGATGCTCGTTGGCCTCTCGGCCAGTCTAAATGTCGAAAGCGAAAACGAGAGCACCAACGATTTCCGCGCCGGAGCTGAGTTCGCATGGCTCTACAACCGCCTATATCTGGGTGCGGAGCTCTATTACATGCATGTCGGATTCACACGCCGTCAGAAAATCGACGATACTTTCGACTACCTCGGCGGATACGTCCAGGCCGGCTACTTCGTGGCTCCGCGGGTTCAATGTTGCCTGCGTTACGACCTTTTTGACCGCAACGGTCTCGACGAGGGTGGCCTGCTCAATATGCCCTCTGTCGGAGTTAATTATTTCGTCAAAGGCGCGAACCTCAAACTCCAGGCAATGTATCGCTACATGGGGCGTACGGGCCACGCAACCCAACTCGACCGCGACAACGACGCTCTGGGACTCTCGACTCATTTTGCCCAAGTTCAGTTGCAATATACTTTTTAATTCCCGGCGTACGTTATATGACTATGAAATGCTTCTTGGCTCCGTTAGTCTCGGCCATGGCTATGGTCGGTCTATCGGCATGCGACGAGGGCCGGATTGTGGAGACCCACACTCCGATTGAACCGGCCACGGGCGAGGACCTGACCCTGCGCCAGAGTGTGCAGCGTCATATTTTCGACGCTCACTGCATCGCCTGTCACGGAGGTAACGGCTCTGCGGCTGCCGGACTCTTCCTGACTGAAGGGCAAAGCCTCGAGAGCCTGAGAGAGCAGCCGTCGGCGGTCGTTGAGGGCGCAACGTTGCTCGTCCCCGGCGACCATGCCGCCAGTCTGCTCTATCAGACCGTGGCGTCAGACGTTTCAGTCTTCTGGAAATACACCCACAACAATCTTCTCGACGATTCTGAAAAATATCTCCTCGCAACCTGGATAGATCTTGAGTGACATTATATGATTAAAGAAAAGATATTTACTTCGTCTGATGGCCGCCGTGAGGCCCATGCGGTTGTCTGTCCCGAAAGTCGTGGATTTTTCAGCGGACAACTTGCCGAGGTGGTCGCCGGCATGCGTGACGTTGCCGGCCGCACGCGACTCACTCCCGTGATGGTGCGCTTTTTTCTCAGCGATGCTGCGAATCAGGCTGCTGAGGTCCGCGCCATCGACTTCGGATGTGCCGTCTCGGTCGTGGAGCAGTCGCCTGTGGCGGGGATGAAAGTCGCCGCATGGATATGGCTTCAGGAGGGGGTTGAGGTCAAGGCCGAGAAAGGCGGATATTATGCCGTGGCCCACGGCGGGTACACGACTCTGCTGCGCACCTCTGCCTGCGAGCCGGGCCTACAATCATCGACGGCCACGCGTGCAATGCTCGGCGATCTTGCCCTGGAGCTCTGTGACCGCGGAGGCTCAATGCTCAATAACTGCCTGCGCACATGGCTTTTTGTCCGCGATATTGACGTTAACTACGCCGGGGTTGTTGCCGGACGCAATGAACTCTTTGCTCTCAATGGCCTCTCGACCGACACCCATTTCATCGCTTCTACAGGGATTAACGGCTCCCACGAGGATCCGACCGTTACCGTTCAGATGGACTCTCTCTGCCACCTCGGCATCGACCCGCGACAGGTTGAGCAGATCGAGGCACGCACCCACCTAAATCCGACCAGCGAATATGGCGTTTCCTTCGAGCGTGCGACGGCCGTGGATTTCGGTGATCGCCGCCACGTCTACGTTTCCGGAACCGCCAGCATCAACAATCGCGGCGAGGTTGTTCATGTCGGAGACATCGCCTGTCAGACCGAGCGCATGATCGAGAACGTCGGGGCGCTGCTTGATGCTGCCGGATGTGATTTCTCACATGTCGGGCATCTCATTGTTTACCTCCGCGACATCGCCGATACGCCCGAGGTCGAGGCAATCTTTGCTGAGCGTTTTGAGGACATCCCATATGTGTTGGTCCATGCTCCGGTGTGTCGCCCGACGTGGCTCATTGAAATGGAGTGCATGGCCTTCAAGCCCGTGACCACGGACTATGAGCCTTATTAAGAGGCTTTTTCAAAGCCCGGCACTGATTCTTCTACACCTCTCATTGCTGCTGATTGCGACCGGGGGAATAATCTCATGGCTCACCGCCGAGGACGACATGGTCGTGCTTCGCCGCGGCGAGCCGGTAACGCTCCACGGGTTCACTCTCGAACTCCGTGAGTTTGAAACCATATATTACCCCGGAGGCACGGCGCCACGCAACTATCAGTCTCATTTGATTGTCAACGGTGAGCCTCGGACTCTGGCCGTCAACGAGCCTATCGGCGTTGAGGGCTGGCGCCTCTACCAGTCGTCGTTTACCCCCGACGGCTGCTCGGTCATTGCCCTGCGGCGAGATTTGCCGGGCACGTCGCTCTGCTTTCTGGGCTATGCCCTTTTTGTTGTCGGCGGCGTTTGGACGCTCATCGGCCGCCGCTTCAGGTTGCTTATTCTTCTCTTTGCTTTTCTCCCGGCCGGCGCGGTCCCGGTTGTCAAACCGGAGGTTGCCGACTCGCTTGCCCGCGTTCAGGTGGAATATCAGGGCAGGGTAGTGCCATATTCAACCGTGGCCCATGATGCTCTGCAGAAAATCTATGGCAAGAGTTCCTACAAAGGTCTCTCGGCCGAGCGTGCAATCCTTTCACTGACGCTCTTCCCCGACCAATGGAATGACGAGCCGATAATCAAGTCGGCGCGCGGAAAGATCTCTTTCAATGACTGCTTCAATAGCCGCGGAGAGTACCGGATGGCCAATGATGTCGATGCCGATGAGCGTGTCGGAGTCATTCTGCTGCTCCGCAACGGCGAATTCTTTTCCAAGTCTGACGAGCAACCCCTCTCTCCCGCTCGGGTAGAGACGGAAATCATCTATAATCGCGTGCCGTCAACGCTCATAATCTTCATAATGCTCTTTTTGTCGGCGGCGGTTAGCTTCATCAGGCCAAAAATCGGGCAGTGGGGCGGTTGGGCGGCTCTTTTGATGCAGCTCGCCGTCATAGGCGTGCAATGCCTGTTGTTAGGTCATGGGCCCTTCTCCTCAATGTTCGAAACCCTGCAGTTTCTCGTTGCAATGGTTGCTCTGCTCGCTCTGCTTATCAAACCGGTGCAAGCTCCCGGGCTGCTGGCGGCGGGGTGTATGGCGCTGGTCGCTCACCTGCAGGCGTCCAACCCTATGGTGACGCCGCTGATGCCCGTGCTCCACTCGCCGTGGCTATCGCTCCACGTCAGTCTGGTGATGACTTCCTATGCGATGCTCATTGTCGTTGCCGTCATTGCCGTCTGCGGCCTCTTCGGCCGTCGGGAAGAGATGCGTCGCCGGGCTCGCCGCCTGCTCGGGCCTGCGGTCTATCTTCTCGGACTGGGAATAATCACAGGGTCAGTCTGGGCCAACGAAGCCTGGGGTCGTTACTGGGGCTGGGACCCAAAGGAGACGGCTGCCCTCATAACCTTTCTCATATATGCCGTTCCGCTACATCGCCGCCGCCCGTCTCTATGGTGGTTTATCATCCCGCTCCTCTCGGTCGCAATGACCTACTTCGGCGTCAACCTCCTCCCCTCCCTCCACGCCTACAGCTGATTAGCGTTGAAGAAAGCGGAGGGCGAGGGCGCGCGATGTTGAGGTCGGGGACTGATTGAGCAGGGGGAGGATGCTGTCGGCAGGATGCCATGATGCGGAGTCGACCTCGGTTGAGAGGTGGAGTTCCGACGTTTCTACGCGGGCAAAGAAGCCGATCATCAGCATCTCTTTTTTGGGGAACCATTTGGTCAACACCGGTTCCAACTCTTTGACCTCGAGACCGGTTTCTTCGAGAATTTCGCGGCGGGCCGTCGTCTCCGCGTCCTCGCCGGGTTGGATATAGCCTGAGACGAGGTTGCGGAATTCGTGGGATATGTATTCCTGGCGCAGCAGCAGCACTTCGCCGTTTTGGTTGTGGACCAGGGCTATTATCGCCGTCGGGAAGATGTCGAACCAGGGTTTGGCGCAGTTGTCGCACCAGGGTACCATCCCTTCGTCGCCAAGTTCGCGGGCGCCGAGCGGTGCGCCGCAGTCAGGACAGAACTTGAACCTCATGCTCTCAATGATTTACGGTAGAATAGCAGCGAAAGGGCAAAGTATACGCCGGCCTGAATCCAAAGGGCAACGAACTCGGGCCATACCTGTTTCAAGGTTGCCCCCATTGAGTTGATGCGGACGTAGGCGTTGACGGCGAAAGTCGACGGGAAGAGTCGGCTGATCCATTTCCAGAAGTCAGGAATGGCGGCCCCGGGCCATGAGATTCCCGACATGAACAGCAGCGGCACCGACATGAAGACGAAGAGCAGGATGCAGTCTTCGCGGCGATAGACAAACGCCGAGTATACTATGCCCATGAAGATGCAGGCAAGCACGTAGGGCGTCATGACGGCCATGAACGTCGACACCCGGCCGAGCGACGGGAGTCCGAAGATGCAGGTGACAACTTTGAACATATACAGGCACATGGCCATGTAGATGACAAAGAACACCACCGTCTTGCCGATTACGATGTCGACGGGTTTGATGCCATAGACCTCGCCGGGCAGCGGTTGGCCGTTGCAGCGTTCGCGCATGCCTCCGCCAATCATGCCGAGTCCGAGCATCAGGGTCTGCTGGATTATCAGCATCATCACCGCGGGCATCAGAAAAGACGCGAATCCGCTTTGGGGGTTATAGAGCGGAACATGGTCATAGTCGATCGGTTGGGTTGCAATGGCTTCCTGGCGGGTTGTGGCGCCGGTATAGAAGCGTTCTATCTTGAGCTGTTTGTTGAGTTGGAGCGAGACGTTGGTCGCAGCCAGGAGGGCGGACTTGTAGTAGAGCATTCCGGCCATGTCGGCATAGACACCGATTATCGCCTGCTCGCCGCGGGCAATCGTGCGGTCCAGGTCTTCGGGAATGACTATGAAGGCATATATTTCGCCCAGTTTGTTGAGGCGTTCGGCTTCGGCGACAGAGACGCAGCGGGCAACGACCTCCGTTTCGGGGGCGGCGTCGACCATGCGCACGAACTCGCGCGAGAGATGGGAGTCGGAGAGGTCGATGACTGCTATGGGCACGTCGCGTACCGTCTCGTTCGCGTATATGAACGCGTAGAGCAGCGGATAGAAGAGAGGAACAAGGAAAACGAAGAGCACCACGCCCTGGTCATGCATGATGTTCATCAGTTCGGCCCGGCAGACATGAAGAATGTTTTTCAGCTTATTCATGGCTTATATTTAGCGTGGCGGAAAGCATGGCGGTAGAGTCCGAGGGCCAGTAGCGGCAGGAGCATGAAGCATAGCAGCGCAACGACCGACGGCCACGCATAGAAGATGGAATATCCATGCAGAGCCTGGTTGACGTATAGCAGATAGTAATGGCGAAGAGGGAATAGCCACGAGGCGGCCTGCAGCAGCGGGTGCATTGCCATGGTGGGGAAGGAGAGACCTGAAATCGAGAAGCTGACGATGCCCCACAGGGAGCATACACACATGCTGAAGCGCATGTTGCCCTGAAGCAGGCCGTAGACGAACACTCCGAATGACTGGGCGGCCAGAACGCAGAGAACGCCGACGATCCACATCATCCAAATACCGCAATGACACGGGAACTGATAGTATTTATAAAAGACCACGTCGCAGAGCAGCATCATAAGCGAGAAGAGTATTGACTGGGGCACGAGTTTGCCTGCGAGAAAGAGGGTTGCCGATTCTCCGGCCATGTTTCTATAGACCTTTCGTTGGTTGCCGTTTTTCCATTCCAGTCCGATGGTGTAGGGCGTGAAAATCATTGCCAGCAGCATTATGCAGCCCGGCACGATGATATTGCTCAGGTAGACCGAGTAGTCGAGCATCGGGTTGCCCAGCGGGTGAGCCTCCACGGCAATGGGGCGCACGGCGGCCATCGCGGCGTCTTCATCCATACCTTTGGCGGTGAATGTCTGGCGCGAGACGGCCATGCCGGCCATTTCGGCGAGCATTCTCATGTCGCGCATCAGCAGGGAGCCGGCAACGAAATAAGCGTCGTTGGTATAGAACGCAATCTTGGGTTGGCGCTGCGACAGAGCCGCGTCGGTGGTCCCGGCCGGAATGTGGAAAAATGCGTAGATTTCGCCGCGTTGCATGGCATCGCGCGCGTCCTGCAGGTTTGCGTAATGATAGCGCACGTCGGTATTCTCCATGGCGTCGAGAGTGCGGGTCAGAGCGCGCGTTGTCGAGGTGTTGTCTTCGTCGACCATGCCGGCGGGCAGGTCTGTTGGCAGACCGGAGCCCATCAGGGTCATGAAGAATATCAGCAGCCCGACGGGAGCCACGAACATCACCATGAGCATCAGCGGGCGATGGGAGAAGAAGTATAGTTCTCTCATCCACAGGGCCCACAGACGGGTAAATACATTCTTGCGCGGCTTCATTCCTTATCGATGATGGCCGACATGCCGGGGCGGACTCCGGCGAGGCTCTGCATGTCTTCGGGCACGGCTTTAACTTCAAACGTCTTCAGGTCGTAACGGTCAAGGGATTTGGTGGCTTTCCAGACGGCATAGCTGCCAACCTCCTTGACGCGTGTGATTTTGGCATTGACGGTCTTGTCGAACGCCGGGATGAAGACCTCGACTTCGGTGCCGACGGTCATTCCGGGCAGGCGGTCTTCCCGGACGTTGAAGATGAACCACAGGTCGTTGAGTTTGGCAACGTTGAGCAGCGGGGCGCCGCTGCCGACGAGTTCGCCGATTTCAGGATATATCTCTGTAACGACGCCGGCCTGACTTGCGGTCAGCACGGTCTCATTGATGTAAGAGCTGACTTCGCTGATGGCAGCCGTGGCGCGGGCAACCTGTGCTCCGGCTGCCGACTTGTCTTCGGCGCGGGCGCCTTTGACGGCCATGTCATACTGGCTTTTGGCGGCCTTTTCGGTTGCTACCATCGCCTGATACTGGGCGTAAGCCTCGTCGCGCTTCTGTTCGGCAAGCACGCCCTGCTCAAAGAGGCGGTTAACTCGGTTATAGCTCTTTTCGGCTACTTCAACGCCGGCTTTGGCTTTCTGCCACATCTGGAATGCGGCGTCGATCTGCTCGCGCTGAGCGCCGTTGTCGGCTTTGCGCTGAAGGGCTTCGGCAGCTTCACGGGCGGCATTGGCCTGTGCGAGCTTGGCTTCGACGTCGGGGGCTTCGAGAACGACGAGGGTATCGCCGAGGCAGACGGTGTCGCCCTCTTCGACGCGGATTTCGAGAACTCTGGCAGGAACTTTGCTGCTGACGCGGTAGCTGCCGGTCTCAACCTGACCTTGCATTACTTCGGGTTTGGAGGCGATGCTGAGGCCCGCAATTATTACGGCTATAATCACAACCACGACTATCGAGGCGGCGATGAGCACGAGCGAGAGATTTGATTTCTTTTTCTGGTCCATTGCTATGTAGTGTCTTTAAAGTCTATTGGGGCATTAGTTTATTGTTCCGAGGGCACGGTCAAGGTGAATCTTTGCGAGCTTGAGGTCTATTTTTGCGGCGATGAGGGCCGAACGTGCGCCGAGCCATGCAGTCTGGGCCTCATTGACGTTGATGACGGGGATGACGCCCTCCTGCATGCCGAGGGTTGCCGTGCGCAGGTTCTCGTCGGCATCGGCGCTCGCGCTCTCGCATGCGGTCAGACGCTCGCGCGACTCCTGCAGCGAGTTGCGGCTCTGGGCAATCTGGAGTTCGATTTTTTCGGCGGCTTCGTCAAGCTTGAGGCGGGCAACCTGTGTTTGCGCCTTGGCCTGCTTGACCTTATAGATACGGTCGCCCCAGGTAAGAATCGGAATTTTAACCGTCACGCCGACGTTCCAGAGGCCCTGAAATTTCTTTTCGAATCCGTTCCAAAGTCCGGGAGTCATCCATGAGTAGCCGCCGGTAAGGGCGATGTTGGGCATCGTTTCGGCCAGGGCCAGACGCTCTTTTTGGTGATAGACCTCGGCGGCGCGGCCCAGTGCGCGGAGCTCGGGGCGGTTCTCGCGCCAATCGCCGCTTGCGTCAGCGGCGTCAGCGTTGTCGTTTGTGAGGTCATCGAGCATGTTCTCGTCGGCGAGGGTCAGGGGGGTGTTGACGTCGATGCCGATAATCTGGCAGAGGAGCATCTTGAGCAGGCTCAGTCCGTTGTTGACCTGAATGACGGCAACGTCGGCCTGATTGGCTTTGACTTTGACGCTCAGCCCGTCGGCTTTGGTCGCGACACCCTCGACAATCATTGCGTCGACGTCTTTTTCGAGGTCTTTGACGAGTTTCAGATAGCTTTCGGCGAGTTCTTTTTTCGCCGTCAGGGCAACAATTTGCCAATAGGTTTCGTCAACCTCGACGAGCACGTCCTGTTGGGCAAGGGCGAGTTTGTCGTCGGCAGCCTGTTCGGCGAGTTTGGCAATCTTGTTGTAGGCAACGATTTTTCCGCCCATATAGATTGGTTGGGTCAGCTGCAGGGTCAGCGCCGCGGCGTTGCGCGTGTCGGTGTCGAGAGCGTCAACGAGGCTTTGGCCAACGCCGTTGAGCTGCGTTTTCAGTCCGTTGACCATTTGGCCTACCGGGGCTTGAAGGCTCTGGATCAGCGGTGCGAGCTGAGGGTCCTGAGCAAGGGCTCCCATCATCTGCTGCGCTCCCGAGGGGAGGCCGTCGCCGATGTGGGGAAGTGTCTGTTTCTGCTCGTCGTCGAGCAGCGAAATCTCGCGCGAGGTGAACATGTAGCCGCCTGCGGCCGAAATTTTCGGAAGATAGTTGGTGAAGGCCGACTTGCGCTGATAATATGCCGCGCGTTTCTCTGCGGACGCCATTTGCAGCGTTTTGTTATTTTCCAATGCCATTTCACGACATTGCTGGAGGCTGAGCACGTCGGCCGAGGCGCCGAGCGTAGAAGCGAGCCCCAGGATAAATATAAAGATCGGTTTTTTCATATGCGTTTGTTTTCCGGGTGCAAAGGTCGGAAACTTCCCGCATTTCGTCCTTATCCATCCTCCCCCAAAATTCTCCCAAAGTTCATAACTTGGGGGTCAGGGAGATGGAGAACATGAAATTTATTCCCGGCATCGGTCGTGACAACACCGAAAGGTATTCTTCGTTGAAGAGATTGTTGACCGCAAGTTTCAGCTGGATGTCTATGGGGCGGAATTGCAGCGTCTTTTCCAGAGAGATGTTGTTCATGAAGTAGTCGGGCAGACGTCCGGTCAGGCTGAGGTCGTTGCTCGACATGGTGTATCGCTCCGAGTAGTGGACCCACTTCCAGAGCAGGCTCCAGCTGCGCCAGCTCAGCCTCGCGGTCAGAGATGCCGACCGCCGGGGAACGTAGGGGAGCTGGCGGCCTACAGAGCGGTCGGCGTCAGACATCGGCTCGCCGACGTTGACCGACGGGGTCCAGCTGAAGTTGGCGTTAATCTCTGCAAGCCAGCCGCGAGCAAATTCTGCGGCGGCATTGAGCCGGGCTTCGATACCGTAGGCGTGGACCGTCTTGACGTTGCGCGGCGAGAAGAAACCTTTCAGGGTAGGAAGCCATAAAATCCAGTCGTCGATGCGCGAGTCGAACCACGTTGCGCTGCCGCCCAGTGTCCAGCCGAAAGGTGCCGAACCGGCGAGATTGAAGCTCGCGCCGACATCGTAGGTCCAGCCATGTTCGCTGCGGAGGTCGGGATTGCCGCCGGGAAGGAAGTAAAGGTCGTTGAGCGACGGAAACTTATGGTTGCGCGAAACCGATGCGCGCACCATCACGTTCCCGCGGCGCGACAACAACCCGTCAATGAAAAATGCCGGAATGAGTGGCGCGAAAGTCCGGCCGAACATCTCCTCGCGCATAACCGCCGACAGTCCGAGGCGTTCAATCGGTTGCCACTTTGCCGAAACGGCGCCCGAGAGTTCGATCCGCCCCTTGTCGTAGCCGATAATCGCGCGGTCGCCATTTTGGAGAATGATATTTTTGTCGGCGCTGCGAACAAGATGCTGATAGGCCGACAGGCTTGCCGTCAGCAGCCACTTGGATGTTGGCATCCAATCTCCCCGCGCCGAGGCGAAAAACGTGTTTATGCGGCTGCGCGAGCGGGTCATGGTCGACCAGTTGCCGGAGCTGACCTCGCGGCGGTAGTCATACGCCAGGCGGGTGTGGGTGTAGCCCGCGCGCAGGTCGGAAGTCCAGCTGCTGCGCGAATGACGCCAGGCGGCAACGGCCCGGAGCGTGCGCTCGCGTTGGCGGTTTTCAAAGTCGCGTTCGTCGCCATAGTCGGTCGTGGTCATCGGCAGCTCGCGGTTAGAATTCATGAACCAGGCGCTGAGGTCTATCCTGTCGCCGTGTCCGTTGTTGAAACTGACCTGCTGCATTGCGTTGAAATCCTTGTAGGCTCCGCTGCGGTTACGTTCGGTCGGGTGGCGGCGGTCAATGACGTTGCCTTCGGAGTCATAGATGTTGACTTTTTTGTCGTGGTTGACGTATTTGTAGTCGTTTGGCGACGATGAGTAGCTGACGCGTGTCGTGCTGCTCCACTTCTTGCCGCCGTAAGTCAGGCGCAGAAACTCGTCGAAGGTCTTGAACGACCCGATGCCCTGGACGTATTGCAGCCCGATGCCCGGAGCCACGTCGGCTCCCGAGCCCAGGCGCACGGCCCCGCCGAGACCGCCGCCGCTCTCATTGACCGACGAGGTGCCGTGGAGCAGCGAGGCCGAGTCGATGAAGAAAGCCGGGATAGTCGAGAAATCGGTCATTCCGAGCATGGGGTTATTGATGTTCAAGCCGTTCCAGCTGACTTGGGTATGGCTCGGCGAGGTCCCGCGGAATGCCACGGTCGAGAGCGTTGCCCTACCGTAGCTTTTGATGAACACCGAGGAGTTGAAGGTCAGCACGTCGGCCATGGAGAGACTGACGTTTTCTTTCAGGGCCAGGGAGTCAAATTGCGTTTTTTGCACACCGATGTCGGCCATCGGGCGTCGTCCGCTGACTGTCACTTCGTTGAGTGTGCGCCGGGGCTCGGTGCCGAAAGCAGCCAAAGCGGTAAATATCGTCAATATGATTGCCGTACGTTTCATTTCCAGCAATATGCTCCCGGATTCACTCCGACATAAAATTCATCTTTCAACTCTCCACGCGAAGAGTAGCGGTAGATTTTTCCGGGTTGTTGGTAGTCAATGGCGTCGGCAACATAGACATCTCCGCCGTCGGGGTCGACGGTCAAGCCATAGTACTTTGTGTTACGGTTTGCGAGAAACGGTGATGCCGGAAGTGACGAGGCCGTGACGGCCATTCGGCAGACATCGTTGTTGAGCCAGTAGAGCATGTCGCCCGCGCCGTTGAGTTGCAGCTCAGAGGGCGAATCTCCGAGAGCAAACTCAAACCGGGCCTCGATTTCAAAGCGGTCAGGATCGATGCGCACCAGCACAGGGGCCTCTGACCCGAGCGGATTACCCTCGAAGCCTCCGTCGGTGAGGACCCAGAGCTTTCCGTTTCGGTCAATGGCGAGCGAGTTGGGCTGGATGCCGACTTCGAGCGAGGCGTCGACGCGGTCGGTCTCGGTGTCTATCCTGATGACCCGGTTCTGATAGCTCCAGCAGTTGCAGTAGACGTAGCGTCCCGCGGCCACCATCTGTTCGGTCGAGCCGCTTCCGGGGGCCATGTCGGGGACGGTTATGTGGCCGGTAATCTCATATGTCAGCGGATTGACAATGAAAATGCGGTTATCCCAAAGTTGGGTGACGTAGGCTTTTGTCGGGCTGACAAAATGAATATAGCGCGGCGATGTCAGGTTTTCGATGCGTCCGACCTCGCGGAATGTGGTGAGATCTATGGCGAAGACAACGCGCGAGTTGTTGACAACAATCCATCCGCGGTTGCCGTATATCTCCATTGACTGGGCAACGTCGCCGAGCTTCATTGCGTTGGCGCGGAAAAAGACTTCGTTGTCTACCTTGTTGGTCGCCGGGTCATAGAATGAGAGAGTTGCGTTGCCATATTGGAAGTTGCCCTCGTTGAGAATGAAGAGTCCGCGGGCAGGCGCGGCGAACTCTTCCTCGCCGTCGAGTCCGTAGTCCCACTTCATGCACGCCGTCGTTGCGGTCAGCAGAAGCACTGAAAGTATTCTTGCGAGGGCTTTCATCCGGCGGGATTATTCGGTGAGAGCGGCAATAGCGCAGACCTCTGTCGAGACCTCGCCGAGCACTCCTGCCTGGGCCATCACGCCGCTCTGAACCTTGATGAAGTCAATAGCGCTGAGATTTGCAGCCGAGCCGTCGGATTTAATGGCGTTCGAGATTTTAAACCGAGTGGTCTCCCCTTCGGTGTCGGAGCCGTAGTTGTCGGCATATCCCCAGTCGAAAGGCGGGTTTGACCATAGATGAGAGTCGGGGTCATATGTGGTCTTTGCCGGCAGCAGGGTGCCCGTCAGGGTGTATTCGTCGGCAGCAATCCATTCGGGGTAATAGGTCGGTTGGGTGTGAACGAACGGCATGTACTTGACCTCGCCTGAAGTGCCGTCGGAGGCTGTCCACTGCACCGGGCTACCCGGCTCCGAAGGCCGTCGGTAGGTAACAGAGTGGTTGCGTCGGGGCGCCGGTTCGCTTCCGGCGAGCTCATACCAGGTGTCGTCCGGCAGGCCGTTGCCGTTGCTGTCGGCCATGACCCAAACTATTCCGGGCTCGTTGCTTCCCCCCTGGGCCGACACGAAAGCATTGCCGGTGATTGTGAAATCATAAGTATCGTTGCTGCCGGCTTCGATCGGGAGGCTGAAGCCAACGACGATGTAGCCGCCAAAGGCGCCGAGCGACACGTAGAGCCCCTCGCTCAGGCGGCTCTCGGCCCATGCTGCCGCAGCCTCGGGCGAGGTCAGGGTGCCCATTGTTGTCGGATCGTTGATAAACTGGCCGGGAGCGGGAGTATATTCAATGACGCGCATTGTCCGCTCTGCGGGGTCGGGTATTTCGGATACGTCTGCGGAATCGGGGAGTTCGGGTTCGGTTTCGATGACGTCGTCCTTATTGCAAGAAAGAAGCGTCATACCAACCAACACGGCCGGTATGACGCGGGCAGATGTATAACGAAAAAATCTCATATGTTCGTGTTAGCGGACGAGCTTGAGGCAGCGTGCTCCGGCGCGGGCAATGTATACTCCGCCGGGAAGGGCCGAAAGGTCGAGTTCGCCGTCGGTTCCCGACATCACGGTGCGGCCTGCGGTGTCGCGCACGTCGGCAAATTCCGCACCCGACCAGCTTAGGGTTTTCGATGTGCGGTCGTAGCCGAGCGAACCGCGGGCGGCAGCGGGAGCAGCCACGGCCTCTTCGGCTGCGGGTTTGGCTGAGAGCTTGTCGAGGGCGAAGTAAGCGGGAGTGTTCAGACCCCAATCACCCGTGTCTGTGCCGTCCATCGTGAAGTAGAGCTCGTTGACAGCCCCGAGCGAGGTCAGGTCAACGTATTTCCAGCCGCGGTTGATGGTCATGTCGCCGTTGGTGTAGGTGCAGAGGTCAACGTCGATGCTCTTTTCCGACTCATCGGCGGCGACGCCGTAGATTGTGAGCGTGAACTTATCGCCGTTGCTGAAGAGGCGCGTGCCGGATAAGCCGAATTCCAGGCAGTAGTAGGGATATGTGGTCAGGTTGATGTAGACGCCCTGCGGCTCGTAACTCTTGCCCTCGGCAAAAATAATGTTGGTCGAGTGTCCGCCGAAGCCGGTGTAGCCGACAACGTAGGGAACTGCGGCGTCAACAACCGGCGAGCCGTTTTCGTTGAGTTTCACGGCGCCATTTTCGTCAAGGGCTATGCCGCCGGCGGCCATGTTGCTCCACTGCATTGCCACGAAGTTTTCGGGCTGCTCATTGTTGGCTGAGTTGGAGGCAGTGAAGCCCCACCAGGTGTCATATTCGCTCCAGGAGTTTTTGCTGAAAGTGAAGACCTGGCTCTCAAACGAGGTTATGTCGTCGTTGAATGTTTCGGTCCAGGAGCCGTTGGTGGCGTTGAACTCGAGCTTGGTGGTTGACTTTGTGAGGTCGAGAATGACCGTTTCGTCAGCGGCCGAGGCCGTCAGGCAAACCGCAATCAGCGGCAGAAGTGTAATTTTTTTCATTCCGTAGTAATATTGATGTGATGATATAAAAATTCCCGTAGGCCTGATTCGCCGACGGGAATGTACGGAAAGCGTGCGCGCGGAGGCGCGCCGGTACTCTCTCTGCCCATGTTCCCGGGGCGAAGGTGCATATGGCGGAATGGCAGGTCTTCTGACTTATCCCCGTCCGGCGCGCCTTCCCGGCCCGAGAGGCCAGTGGCTGGTTTGCGCTGAACGTCGCGCCCTCGGCGGGCGCCGGAAATCACAGCAGCGGGTACTGTCACGGATTTTAACCGTGTTCCCTTGACTATTCCGACTGCAAAGTTACTAAAAAAATGAAGAATGAAAAATTAAAAATGAAAAATTGTGGGTTAGAGGAGAGAAAAAAGATCGGCGAGGTAGGGATAGGGGAGGTCGGGGAGCAGGGCGCGCAGGGTTGCGGTTGCTGCGGGAATTGAGTGCAGGAAGTGGGCTTTGCCTTCGAATCGCCCGCGGAAGCCGTAGGCTCCGAGGGCCTGGAGCAGGCGCAGGACGACGAAATCGGGCAGTTCCGAGCGGAAGCGCCGGGCGTCAATGCCGCGCGCACAACAGTAGCGCTCAATCATTTCCGAGCGCAGCCCGTCGCTGAACCCGGCGCGTGCCTGCCAAAGAAACGAGGCAATATCGTAGTGGGCCGGGCCGAGACGTCCCCCCTGAAAGTCAATGAGAGCGACTTCATCGTCATCGCTGACCATCACGTTGCGGCTCTGGAAGTCGCGGACCATGAAGCCGCGCGGTTGCGCATCGAGCACTCTGGCGGTAAGCCGCTCGAAGTCATCCTCGAGCGCAGGCTCGTCGATTTCGAGTCCGGGGGTGGTTTTCAGGAAGCAGTATTTGAAGTAGTTGAGGTCCCACATGATTGCCCGGCGATCCATTTCGGCAATGGGGTGGCAGCGCCGGTAGTCTATGCCGGTAGTCTGATGGACTGCGGCGAGTAGGTCAATGGCTTTGGCTACCAGGTCGGTACGTTCCAGGCAGTCAAACAGGGCCCTCGAGCCGACGTCGGTCTGGATGTACGTCATGCGGTTGGCCGAAATGCCAACTACCCGGGGCACGTTGATGCCCGCTTCGGCCAATTTGGCGTCGAGATAAAGAAAAGCGTCGTTTTCGGCAATGTTTGTGCCTTCGGTCGCAATCAGGTCGGACCCGGTGTTGAACTTCAGGCGCCAGTAGCGCCGGTTGCTGCCGGAACCCGTCAAGGCAACCGACTCCGACGGAACCAGGTGCATCAGGTTCAGCAGTTCCGTTAATTCAGACGGGAGCGCCATAGAGCTTTTCGCGTGCGGCGAGTACGCGCTCGTCGGTGATATAGTCGTCATATTCGGTCATCTTGTCGATGATACCGTTGGGCGTGAGCTCGATAATGCGGTTGCAGACCGTCTGGATGAACTCGTGGTCATGGCTCGACATCAGGATGTTGCCTTTGAAGCCCTGCAGGGTGTTGTTGAACGCCTGGATTGACTCGAGGTCAAGATGGTTGGTCGGGGAGTCGAGAATCATCGTGTTGGCGTCGCGGAGCATCATGCGGGCAATCATGCAGCGCATTTTTTCGCCACCGGAGAGCACCGAGGCCTTCTTGAGCACCTCTTCGCCCGAAAAGAGCATCTTGCCGAGGAACCCTTTGAGGTAGATTTCGCTCGAGTCGTTGCTGAACTGACAGAGCCAATCGACGAGGTTTATGTCGGTGTTGAAATACTCGGAATTGTCGAGAGGCAGGTAGGCGGTTGTGATTGTCTGACCCCACTCATACTGCCCTTCGTCGGCTTTGCGTCGGCCGTTGATGATTTCGAACAGGGCGGTCATAGCCCGGGGATCATGGCTGAGGAAGCAGACCTTGTCGCCCTTTTCAATCTGGAAGTTGACGTCTTTGAAGAGCAGTTCGCCGTCGACGGAGGCTGTCAGGCCCTTGACTTCGAGAATCTTGTTGCCCGGCTCGCGTGAAGGAGTGAAGATTATGCCCGGATAGCGGCGCGACGAGGGCTGAATCTCTTCGACGTTGAGTTTTTCGAGCATTTTCTTGCGCGAGGTTGTCTGCTTGGACTTCGCAACGTTGGCCGAGAAGCGCTGAATGAACTCCAGCAGCTCTTTGCGCTTTTCTTCCGCCTTCTTGTTCTGTTGTTGTTGCTGGCGCAGAGCAAGCTGCGATGACTCATACCAGAACGAATAGTTACCGGCAAAGAGCGTCATCTTATTGTAGTCGATATCGAGGGTGTGGGTGCAGACCGAGTCGAGGAAGTGGCGGTCGTGGCTGACTACGAGCACGGTGTTTTCAAACTTCGAGAGGTAATCTTCGAGCCAGCTGACCGTGTCGAGGTCGAGGTCGTTGGTCGGTTCGTCGAGCAGCAGGTTATCGGGGTTGCCGAAAAGTGCCTTTGCGAGCAGCACGCGCACTTTTTCGTTACCGCTCATGTCTTTCATCAGCATCTGATGCTTCTCCTCTTTAATTCCGAGGCCGCTGAGCAGGGCTGCGGCATCGCTCTCGGCATTCCAGCCTTCGAGTTCGGCAAATTTCTCCTCCAGCTCGGCGGCGCGCACGCCGTCTTCGTCGCTGAAATCGGGCTTGGCATAAAGAGCGTCTTTCTCCTGCATGATGTCCCAAAGAACCGTGTGGCCGCGCATGACGGTTTCGAGAACCGTGCATTCGTCGAACTTGAAGTGGTCTTGTTCGAGCACGCTCATGCGTTCGCCGGGACCTTGACTGACGGTGCCGTGGGTGGGCGAGAGTCTGTCAGACAATATGCGCATAAGCGTTGACTTGCCGGCGCCGTTCGCACCGATGATGCCGTAGCAGTTGCCCGGCGTAAATTTCATATTGACGTCCTGAAAGAGCACGCGCTTTCCGAATTGCATGCCCAGGTTACTTACTGTAATCATATTCGTTTTTTACCTATTTGAGCCTGCAAAGTTAAGCATAATAAGTTAAAAAATGAAAAATGAAAAAATGAAAAATGAAAAATGAAAAATGAAAAAGTAAAAATGAAAAAGTAAAAATGAAAATGGGAAATTCGAGAGTTAATGGAACGCCCCGCTTCGGGGGCGGGGCGTGTGGTGTGCGGGGGTCAGTAGGCGGGGCCGTTGGTGAGGTCGTCGGGGGTCAGCGGGCGCGAGGTCATGCGATACCAGACGTAGGCAATGTAGGCCACGACGAAGGGGATGACGAGCGAAACCAGGCTCATTGTGCGCAGGGTGAAGTCTGACGAGGAGCTGTTGGCCAGAGTCAGCGACGACTGCATGTCGGCGAGCGAGGGATAGTAGCTCGTGGAGCCGTAGCCCATGACCCAAAAGAGGCTCATGACGACGAGTACGGTTCCGATGCCGATATACCACGTTGCGTGGGGAAAGGAAGTGCGGATCAGCACGCCGATGATGGCGGTAAGCACCAGGACCACGCCGACCAGGAGGGCAGCGGCGGCCCACCACATCTCGACGAAGTTGGTGAGGTAGCCGTTGGCAACCTGTTCGATTATTCCGTCGGGGTTCGCAACATAAGACGGCGACATCAGCAGCACGGCGAGGAAAGTCAGGAACAAGGGTACGAATAGGGCAGCGTTGACAAGCACCCGGCGCGTCAGGAAGTGGCGAAGGGAGTTGTCGGCGGCGGTGTTGTCGAGTAGATAAATCGCTCCGGTAACGCGGGCCAGCAGCAAAATCACTGCGCCGAGGCACAGACATTTGAGTGAAGTGAGGGCTTCGAGGCCGTGGAGCGGATTGGCCCATGTTGAAATCACAGGGTTGGCGGAGTCGAGGATGTTTTCGCGGTTAACGATGAATTCGGCGCCGAAAATCATGGTGCCGACGGCAACGCCGAGCAGGAACGGGCCGAAGCAACCGTTGAGGAAGAGCAGCAGGTCGTAGAGGCGACGACCGTAGATGTTGCCGTGTTTGCGCCGGAATTCATAGCTGAAAGCCTGGATTACGAATGAGAAGAGAATCAGCATCCAAAGCCAGTAGGCGCCGCCGAAGCTCGTCGAGTAAAAGAGCGGGAAAGAGGCGAAGAAGGCTCCTCCGAAAACCACGAGGGTAGTGAATGTGAGTTCCCATTTGCGCCCGAGGGCGTTTACGGCCAGGTCGCGGTCAGCAGGTTGGCGCAGGCCGGGGAGCATAGACTGTCCGCCCTGGACAAAGAGAAGAAAAACGAGCATGGCGGCGAGCAGGGAGATTAGGAACCACCAGTAGTTCTGTAGGCAAGTGAGTGACATAGTGCGCGTTCAGACTTTATTGATTTTACGGATCATGATGCCGACTTCGGCGAGGAGCAGCATTGTGAATACTATTGCGAAGAGCCAGAAGGTCAGTTGTACGCTCGAGGCGTCGAGAGCGGAGATTGCCGCGCGGGTTGGCATGAGGTCCTGTATGACCCATGGCTGGCGTCCGACTTCGGCGCAAATCCATCCGGCTTGCGAGCATACCCATGCGGCGGCGATTGTCAGCATGCCGATCCAGGATGCGGCCAGGGTTGAGAGGGTGCCCTCCTTTTTGTAGGCCAGGAGCAGGGCAATGACGAAGAAGAGTCCCAGGTAGCCACCGAGGACAACCATCAGGTGGAAGGAGTAGAAAGTCATGGCCACCGGGGGAATGAACTCCTCCGGAGAATCGTAGTAGCCATAGCCGAAGTAGGGATAGTCTTTATTGAGAGCGTCGAGGGCCTCGGGCGATTGGGTGGCCCCGTATTCGGCGAGGGCTTCGCGTGCGGCGGCTCCGCGGGCAATGCGCTCGGGGTAGCTGACGGTGTTGACGGCAACCCCGCCGATTTCGTCGTGACCTTCGATGATGTCGTATATTCCGGGAATATATGCGTCGGAGCTTCCGCGGGCAATCCACGATAGCATTCCGGGCATTCCGATTTTGAAGATGTAAGGGTCGGCGTCGTTGGCAAAGGTTTTTTCAGGATTGAGAACGCCGAAAGCAACGAGTTCGGTGTTATTCCCTCCGTGCCACAGGCCCTCCATAGCGGCGAGTTTCATCGGCTGGGTCTCACTGACGTCGACTGCGGTAGAATGGCCGCTCAATGCAGTCATGATTATACCGACCAACCCAACCCACGACGCGACCTTGATTGAGGGCAGGGCGAAGTCGACCTTACCGCGGCGACGGCGGAGCACGTAGCAGCTGACACCAACGACAAAGGCGCCGCCAAGACACCAACTCGAGAGCACGGCGTGAAGCAGTTTGTTGAGCGCCACGGGCGATAGGGCCACGGCCCAAAAGTCGGTCATTTCGTTGCGCATTGTGTCGGGATTGAAAGTCATTCCCGTTGGGAACTGCATCCAGGCGTTGGCAACGAGAATCCAAAGGGCTGAAATCATTGCGCCTATGGCGGTCAGCCACGTTGAGGTCAGGTGGAACTTGCGGCTGACGCGGCCCCATCCGAGAACCATTACGACAACGAACGTCGATTCAAGGAAGAAAGCAAACAACCCCTCGATGGCGAGCGGGGCGCCGAAGATGTCGCCGACGAACCATGAGTAGTTGCTCCAGTTCGTGCCGAACTCAAATTCGAGGATAATGCCCGTTGCGACGCCGCAGACGAAGTTGATTGCAAAAATCTTTGTCCAAAAGCGGGCTGCTGAGAGCATTTTTTCAGAGTTCTTGCGCAGTCCGACGGTTTCCATAATGGCAATGATGACCGAGAGACCGAGGGTCAGAGGCACGAAAAGCCAATGATACATAGCCGTCAAGGCAAACTGCCATCGCGACCATTCTACAACTGATATTAAGTCTGGCATGGTATTATTCGGGCCGTTGGCCCGATGGTTAGGGGTTAAGGGTTAGGGGTTATGTCGGCACAAAATTAACAAAATTTCGGTTTCATGCAAAAGGCAGGTTCTATTAATTGGTTTATCAGCGCGTAATGCAGAACCCAAAAGCATC
>CAZKOF010000021.1:0-28879 GCA_964554335.1 uncultured Bacteroides sp. | reverse complement strand
CACCCAACGCTTGACCTTGAATTTGATTAACATTTTTTAAGAGACACTAGTGAATCCGCAAAATATGCTTCTCGGATTAAGAACTTTTTGCTGCGCGGCGATGTTGTATTTATGCAAACGGAAACAAACGCATATTCAACACTTAATTTATAACTCAATTCAACTATTATTATGAAAAAGGCATTATTATTGATGGCCGTCCTTCTTGGAAGCATGACCGCCGTCGCCCAGAAAATTGACCGCAATGAGCTCAAGCAGCTGAAAACCTTCCTGACTCAACCCTCTGCGGAACATGGTAAGACCAACGCTGACGTTTTGAAAATCACCGACCTCGGTGCCCCCGCAACCTGGGAGGGTGTGACTATAGACGGCGGACACGTAACCGCAATCAAGTGGAACGACAAGAAACTCGCCGGCGACTTCAATGCAATGGGCTTTGCTGCCTTGACCTCAGTCGATGTGTCGCGCAACCAGCTGACTTCTGTTAACCTCAACGCCAACGCCGCGCTGACAACCGTTAACGCCTATCGCAACAAGCTCTCGTCTATCACGCTCGACGGATGCTCGGCTCTTACGAAACTCAACGTCTACCGCAACCGCCTGACCGACATCGACGTATCTACCTCCCCGTTGCTTCAGACACTCAATGTCTCCAACAACTACTTCGTTGACTTCTCAGTCGCAAACTCAACTCAGCTCAAAACCCTAAACTGTCAGGGCTGCCATATCGAGAACCTCAATATCAGCGGCTGCACCGGATTGAAACACCTCTATGCCGGCTATAACAAGCTCCAGACCCTTACCCTCGTCGGGGTTGAGAACCTCGCCAACATCAACATTGACTCGAACTACATCAAGTCGCTCGCAATCAGCGGTCTGCCCGGCCTCGGTACCCTCCTCTGCTCCGACAACCAGATGACCTCGCTGCTGGTCCGCGAATGTCCCGCTCTGCTTGACCTCGTCTGCTCCTACAATGACCTGACCTCCCTTCAGGTAGCATCCTGCCCTCAGCTCCAATATGTTGACTGCTCCTATAATGACCTCACCGAACTCTACCTCGATAACTTTAACTTCCTGCAGCGAGTAATTTGCAACAACAACCAGCTGCAAACCCTTTCACTGACTTTCGACGACGCTCTGCGCTACGTCAACTGCCGCTACAACCAGATTACGGACTTCCGCACCGCGGGCTCCAACGAAATCCAGCAAGTGGCCTGCCAGTGGAACTACTGACCTGACGGTTGAATTAAGTTAATATACCTTCCGTTTATCGGAGCGATGCCGACCCCCATCAGGGTCGGCATCATTTTTTTTCATAACGGCCCGTTGTTCACTGCTGCTGCCGTTGCCTCCGGCGGTTCCTCCCTCCCCGCCGGCGCTTTTTAGGGGCGCCCTCTTTCCCCTCGTTTCCTTTCCTTTTCGGTGACTTTTCGGGCGCAAACCCCGAGCGGCGCTCGTTGACCAGGCGGTCGCTTTCCGCCTTCAGGCGCGAAGCCTCGGCCGTGCGCCCCAGCGCAATCATGAATCCGCATAGAAACTCCAGTCTCCGCGGCGCAACCGCCAGGTTCTGCATTGCCCTGACCTGCCGACGGTTACCCAACGTGGCATCATCAACCGTCGCGAAGCGCACCAGATAGCTGACATCGCTGACTATCGGACGGTCAAACCGCAAAGTCGTCATAACCCGCCGCGTCTGCTTTGACGCCTCGGCTGCTTTCGGAGCCAGACCCATGAAGATTGCCGCCAACCGATAACGCGTCCGGGTCTCAGGGTCGTGACGCAGAATCGTCCTCAGACGCTCCAGCGCCTCCTCCCATGCCCTGCGGCAGCGCAGCATCTCGGCCATTTCCGGAATCATCACTTCCAGCGCGCCCGTATCTTTCAGCGTCTGCATCGCCTCAACCGGCGCCGGGCCGTTCAGCATCTTGCAAAGTTCCGAATGCACCCGCTCTCTCGAAACTATTTCCAAACGGTGAATATGTCGCAGCAACGCTTCATGAACCGGTGGATCGATTCTCCAGCCGAAGCGGTTGGCAAAGCGGAGACCCCGGAGAATGCGCACAGGGTCGTCGTTAAACGTCTCGTCCGGATCCATCGGCGTGCGCAAAAGCCCCGCCCGCATATCCGGGATGCCACGGCCGGTAATATCTACAGTCTGCCGGCGCGTAATATCGTAATATAAGGAGTTGACTGTAAAGTCGCGCCGGTAACAATCCTCTTCTATCGTTCCGTGAGCTACTTCCGGACATCTCGACGTCTCCTTCGTATACTGCTCGCGCCGCGTCTGCACCAGCTCGATTTCATCTTCCGGAAACCGGCGCAGCCTCAGTTTCGCTGTTCCGTACTTCAAAAAGAATGTCGGCCGCCCGAGCGTCAGATGCCTCTTGATGAGCCATCGTGCGAACTTTACGCCTCCGTCCGGAAGGTCTACCGCCAGGTCCAGGTCTTTAATCTCAAAGCCCATGATTTCGTCGCGGCAACATCCCCCGACGGCAAAGAGGTGGCCCTCCCATTGCGTCCCCTCTATGAGATCGCGGAGCCATTCGCATATGATATGATAGAGCTTTGTCGTCATTTTCGACCGCAAAGTTACGAAAAAAGTAGCATTTTAGTATCTTTTAAGGAAAAATTTCTTTAATTAGTTTGAGGGTTCGTTAAATTTGCGTATCTTTGCACTTGATAAGCAAGGCGAAAATCAAACTAAACCACTTAATAATTCAAGTTAACAAACAGACTATGAGCAAGATTGATTTGACTCAGTATGGAATCACCGGAACCCCGGAGATTTTCCACAACCCCTCATGGGACCAGCTCTTCATCGACGAAACCAACCCCGCCCTGACCGGCTATGAAAAAGGTCAGGAAACGGAGCTCGGTGCCGTAAACGTTATGACCGGCATCTATACCGGCCGCTCGCCCAAAGACAAGTTCTTCGTGATGGACGACATCAGCCGCGACACCATCTGGTGGACCTCCGACGAATATAAGAACGACAACAAACCCATCACTCCCAAAACCTGGGACGCCCTCAAGCAGATTGCCGACAAGGAACTCTCCGGCAAGCCCCTCTATGTCGTCGACGCTTTTTGCGGAACCAACAAAGACACCCGTCTCGCTGTCCGCTTCATCGTTGAAGTTGCCTGGCAGGCACACTTCGTGACCAACATGTTCATCCGTCCCACAAAGGAAGAACTCGCAAACTTCACCCCCGACTTCGTCGTTCTCAACGCCTCAAAAGCAAAAGTTGAGAACTGGAAGGAACTCGGAATCAACTCCGAAACCTGCGTGGCCTTCAACCTCACCGAGCGCATGCAGGTCATCATCAACACCTGGTACGGCGGCGAAATGAAGAAAGGCATGTTCTCGATCATGAACTACTACCTCCCCCTCAAGGGAATGGCCTCGATGCACTGCTCCGCAAACACCGACATGAACCGCGAGAACACCGCAATCTTCTTCGGTCTCTCAGGCACCGGCAAGACAACCCTCTCGACCGACCCCAAACGTCTCCTCATCGGCGATGATGAACACGGCTGGGACGACAACGGCGTCTTCAACTTCGAAGGCGGCTGCTACGCCAAGGTCATCAACCTCGACAAGGACTCCGAACCCGACATCTACAACGCAATCACCCGCGACGCACTCCTCGAGAACGTTACCGTCGACGCTGAAGGCCACATCGACTTCGCCGACAAGAGCGTGACCGAAAACACCCGCGTCAGCTACCCCATCAACCACATCAAGAACATCTGCGTTCCCTCCGCAGGCCCCGCCGCCAAGAACGTAATCTTCCTCAGCGCCGACGCCTACGGTGTGCTCCCCCCCGTCAGCATCCTGACCCCCGAGCAGACAAAGTACTACTTCCTCAGCGGCTACACCTCGAAGCTCGCCGGCACCGAACGCGGCATCACCGAGCCAACCCCCACTTTCAGCGCATGCTTCGGCGCAGCATTCCTCAGCCTCCACCCCACCAAATACGCTGAAGAACTCGTCAAGAAGATGGAGAAGAGCGGCGCTAAGGCATACCTCGTGAACACCGGCTGGAACGGAACAGGCAAGCGCATCTCTATCAAGGACACCCGCGGCATCATCGACGCAATCCTCAACGGCAGCATCCTGACCGCTCCCACCAAGCAGATCCCCGTATTCGGCTTCACCGTGCCCACCGAGCTTCCCGGCGTTGACCCCAAGATCCTCGACCCGCGCGATACCTACGCAAACGCCGAAGACTGGAAGGCAAAAGCCACCATGCTTGCCGAAAAGTTCATCAACAACTTCAAGAAGTTTGAGAACAATCCCGCAGGCAAGGCCCTCGTGGTTGCCGGTCCCGCCCTCTAATCCTCCTCTGAAACATTCAACCACAAAGCGCCCGAGGCCTGAGGCCCCGGGCGCTTTCCCGTTCTCTACGCCTTTGACACCGGGGCGGATTATTGTAAATTTCGCATGGCAACCTCATCAAAAATTCGCCTTGTCTCGCCCTGAAAAAGGTTGACTCTTTTATGAGTCAACCTTTTTCAGGAACGGACAATAGATTTCACTGCTGCCGGTAAATTTTGGGGAAATCAAGGGGAGTTTGCAACTTTTTTCGTAACTTTGCACGTTATTGTATAAATTCTTAACCAAAAGATATGATTAAAGGAATTCTGAGCATAGCCGGTCGCCCCGGCCTCTACAAGCTGATTCAGAGCGGTCGCGGTTCGCTCATCGTTGAACAACTCACGACCGGCAAGCGTTTCCCTGTGCAGCAGCGCGACCGCGTGATTTCCCTCGCCGATGTTGCCATGTACACCGATGGCGACGATGTGCCTTTGGGCGCCGTGCTCACCTCGCTGGCAACCGTTGCCGACTCAAAGCCCGTTGACATCAAGGCGGTTGAGGGCGAAGGCCTGCGCGAGTTCTTCGGCAAGGTACTCCCCGACTATGACCGCGACAGAGTGCATATCAGTGACATTCGCAAGCTCCTCAGTTGGTATAACCTGTTGATTGAGGCGGGAATTACGGACTTCAGCGACCCCGAGGAAACTCCCTCTGAAGAGAAATCCGAATAATCCAGAACCCATTACCATGAAGCGCTCAATCATCATCGCGGCCCTTGCCCTGCTCCTCAGCTTCGCCGCATCGGCCCAGGAAAAGACGCAATATCGCGTCTATGGTGTTGCATTCTATAACCTCGAGAACCTTTTCGACACCATCAACGCCAACGGATCCTACGACCTCGAATACTCGCCTGCCGGTGCTAAACAGTGGAACACCCACAAATACAAAAGCAAAATCCATAACCTCGCCTACGCCATCTCGCAACTGACCTCGAAAACGACACCGAAAGGCCCGGCAATCATCGGCGTCAGCGAGGTTGAAAACAAGTCAGTGCTCGACGACTTGGTCAACGACCCGCAGATTCGTCAGTGGAACCTCCAGGTTGTCCACCATGACTCCCCTGACCGCCGCGGCGTCGACGTCGGCCTGCTCTATAACCCGCGTTTCTTCAAGTTCGAGAGCGTCACCAACCATCGCCTGACGGTCCCGAACAACGAAACGTTCCGCACCCGCGACCAGATGTGCGTTACCGGTATGCTCGGAACCCGCCGCGTCAGCGTGATTGTCAACCACTGGCCCTCGCGCCTCGGCGGCCAGGAACAGAGCAGCTACTTGCGTGAGGCTGCCGCAGACCTCAGCAAGCACATCGCCGACTCGATCTGGGCAATCGACCCCGACCGCGGAATCTTCGTTATGGGCGACCTCAACGACGACCCGGACGACCGCAGCGTCTCCAAGAACCTCGGCGCCGTCAAGCATGCCGCCGACGCCAAGCCCCACGGCTTCTACAACCCTTTCTGGAGCATTCTTCGCGACAAAGGTGTCGGAACTTTGGCCTACAACGGTTCCTGGAACTTGTTTGACCAGATTGTCATTTCCGGCAACCTGCTGAAAGAAAACTCCGAAGCCGATGACATGCAGTACTTCCGCGCTCAGGTCCACAACCATCAGTTCCTCATTGACCCCAACGGCACGCGGCAGGGCTACCCGCTGCGAACCTTCGCTGCCGGAGCCTGGCTCAACGGCTACTCTGACCACTTCCCGACCGAGGTCTTCCTCAAACAGGCCGTGACCCCCCGCAAGTAAACATGCTGAAAGTAAAAATCGTAAATAACAGCGGATTCCCCCTGCCGGCCTACGAAACCCTCGAGGCTGCAGGAATGGACGTCCGCGCGGCGCTATCCGAGCCGATGACCCTCGGCCCGGGCGAGCGCTGCCTCGTGCCTACCGGACTGCGGATGCAGCTCCCTCCGGGCTATGAGTGTCAGGTGCGTCCCCGCAGCGGCCTCGCCCTCAAAAAGGGAATAACCGTGCTCAACACCCCCGGAACCATCGATGCAGACTACCGCGGCGAAATCGGAATCATTCTCATCAATCTCTCTAACGAACCTTTCATTATCAATCCGGGCGAACGGGTTGCCCAGCTGGTGGTGAAACAATATGTCCGCGTGGAATGGGAACCCGCCGAGCGGCTTGACGAAACCAAGCGCGGCGAAGGAGCCTTCGGACACTCCGGTACGAATTGAAAAAACTCCTCTACATAATCCTTCTCCTCGGTACCATGCTGCCGATGCGCGCCGACTATAATGCTGACGTCCGCCAACGGAAGGCCGATTACTTCTTCCTCGAGGGCATGCGCCGGCGCACTCTCGGCGACGAGTCTTTGTCGACCGCTCTGATGCAGCGCGCCCTCGACCTCACTTCCGATCCCGCGGGTCGCGAAGCCTTCGAGGTCGGAGGCCGGATGATGGTGTTCGCCCAGGCCAACCGGGACTCAATCCAACTTGTCCGCGGCCTGGAACTCTGCGAACGCTACTTCGGGGCCAACCCTGCCGACACCTATGCCGGCTCTTTTCTGGCCAACTACTATGCCGAAACCGGCAATGCCTCCCGCGCGATAGAAATCTACGAAATACTCGAGCGCGCAAAGCCCGACAATACGGCCCTGCTCGCCGCCCACGCCGATTTGCTCATGCGGGTGCGCCGGATCGACGACGCCACGCTGATTTACCGACGCCTGGAGCGCTCGCTCGGGCGAAGCACCGCGCTGACCCAGCGTCTCGTCAGCGGACTGATAATGCAGGGCGACACGACCGGCGTCCTCGCTGAAATCAACGACTTCATCGCCTCCCAGCCCCGCTCTATCGAGGCGCTCCATCTTGGCGCCTACATAACGACGATGCTCAACCGCCCCGAGCTTGGCCTCGGCTACGTTGAGCGCGCAAAGAACCTCGACCCCGCCAACGGCGCGACCTACTACCATGCCGCCAACATCTATAAGGCCCTCGGACGCACCGACGACTACGAGGCCGCAATCCGTGGTGCAATCGAGGGTGAGGAACTCGACGTCGAGCCTAAAATCGAACTCCTCCGCTTTTTCATCGGCGAGGAACTCGCACCCGACGGCACCGGCAGCGAAAAGATTGACCCTCTGTTTGAATCGCTCGTCAGCCAGTTCACCCACGATAGCGAACTCCGGCGCCTCTATTCCTCATATCTCATCACCCTCAAACGCTACGCCGCCGCGGCCGAAGAGATGGAACAGGTAGTTGCGCTGACTCCCGGCAACCCCGCCGACCTCGAACTGCTTGCCCGCCTGTACGGCTCGGCCGACGAGCTCGACCGCATGCTCGAAACGACCCGCCGTGCAATCAGACAATACCCCGCTCAGACCGGCTTTTATGAACTTCAGGCCGGTGTGCTCGCAAACCGCGGCGAATATCCCGCGGCCATCGAAACGCTGCGTGCGGCCCTGCGGGTCGACTCTCTGACGGCCGAAACCCGCAGTGACCTCTGTCGCGACATTGCCGACATTGCCCAGCAGAATGCGGGCGCCGATGCCGACACAATCATTGCCTACTATGAGCGCGCGCTCGAACTCAACCCCGAGAACGACATGGCAATGAACAACTATGCCTATTGGATCTCCGAACATGGCGGAGACCTCCTGCGGGCAAAAGCATTGATTGCCCGCGCCGTGCTTTTCGATCCCGGATCCTCTACTTTCTACGACACCTATGCCTGGGTATGCTTCCGTCTCGGCGAGCTTGCAGACGCCAAGCGCTATATCGACATGGCCATTCTCTTCGACAAGTCGGAACAAGAAGGTGCCCCGGAGCAGATGGCCGAGATTTTGGGCCATGCCGCCGAAATATATGACCGCCTCGGCCAGGCCGACAAAGCCGGTGAATATCGCCAACGTGTTCAACAATTAACCGAACAACAATGAAAAAAAAGCATCTGATACTTCTCCTCCTCTCTCTTGTGGTCATGACCTTTGCCGGCTGTCGCTCCAAAAAAGAAGTTGCCGTCCAGCAGCCCGTCGTTGTCCCCGAGGTTGAACAACCCTCATGGACCTCCGTTCGGATGCCCGTGCGCGTAACTATTGACCAACCGATGCGCCTTTCGATGAGCGGGACCATGACGATGGTCCGCGGCGAATACATTCTCGTTTCGTTCCGCACGTTCGGCTTCGAGGTCGCGCAGGCCTGCGCAACACCCGAGCAGATGGACCTGGTGCTGAAAATGCCCTCGAAAATGTGGGTCAGCGAGCCGCTCGGCGACCGCCTGAGCCGACACGACATCGATTTCAGCAGCCTGCAGGACGCCTTGCTCGATAACTCCATAGAGTTGCCGAAGTTGTCAGGCTCCGTCTCTATTCAGACAGGAGGCACTCCCGAAACTCCGGAGGTCACGGTCGAGATGACCGCAAAAGGTTCGAAAATCTCCGCCACACTCAGTTATGACCTTTCTGCCGCACAGTGGGACCTCGCCAATCCGTCACGCTTCTCCGATCCCGGAAGCGGCTATAAGAAAATCTCCCTCGAATCTGCCGCAAATGCATTGGGTAAATGATTTCTGCGGTTAAAATCCTGATAGCATTGCTGCTTGCGTCAGGCGGGAACCTCAGCGACCGTCCGCTCGGCGACGTGCCGCTTTACGCCTCTGTACAGACAAAAAAGAAGACCCCCGCAAAAAAGAAAATTACCGCAAAACCGAAATCAAAATCCTCGAAGCCCGAAGCGCCGAAAACCTCGGCCGACGCAAAAAAGCGACGCAAGCAAACCGAGCAGCAGATGAAGAAAACCGCTGCCGAGCTTAAAGCCGCCGAGGCCGAACTCTCGCGTAACCTCCGTCAGGTCACGAAGCTTGAGAGCGAAATTGAACGCTCGACTGCAGTCAGCGCGTTGCTGAAGGCGCGTATCGACTCGCTCAATGCCGCGGCCCGCGAGGTCAAAGACTCAATCACCGCCGGCAAGGCCGAACTCGAACGCCTGCGCGGGCTCTACACCCGTGCTGTCCGCTCTTCGCGCAAGAACCGTCGCGAAATGAGTGCAACGACCTTCATCTTCTCGGCTCGGACCTTCCGCCAGGCCTGGCGCCGCATGCGCTATCTCGAGGAGTTCTCCAACTGGCGAAAACGCAAAACGGAAGAAATCGGTGACGTTATCGGAAGCCTCGAGCAGCAACAGAGCCGTCTTGAGCAGATGAAAGTTAAAGTTCAGAACCTCCGGCGCGAGGCCCTGACCGAGGAGCGGCGCCTCAGACGCGACCGCGAATCGCTTGACAAGGCCGTAGGCAATCTCCGTGGAAAGCAGAAGGAACTCAATGCGATGCTCAAGCGCCAGCAGGCAACCCTTCAGGAACTCGATCGCCAGATTGAGCGGCTGATCGAGAAGGAAATCGAGGAGCAGCGCCGCCGTGAGGCCGAAGAGGCCCGCAAGCGTGCCGCCGCAGAGGCCAAAGCCGCCGCAGAGGCCAAAGCCGACAAGTCCGCGCAACCCGAACGCCCCGCCCCCGCCCCGAAATTCACCCCCGGCGCAACGGCATCAAATTCCCCCGGCAACTTCGCCGCTCAGAAGGGCAAGCTCCCCTCGCCGCTGAGCCATACCTACGTCGTTGTGCAGGGATTCGGAATTCAGCAACACCGTTCCATCAAGACCCTCGAGTTCAACAACCCCGGCGTTGACCTCGAAACCGCAGCGGGTGCAACCGCCCGTGCCGTCTATCCCGGCGTGGTCAGCGCCGTGTTCCGTCAGGAGGGGCTGGGCCATGTTGTCCTGATTCGTCATGGTGAGTATCTGACCGTATATGCCAATATCAAGAGTCTGCGCGTTACCAAAGGTGACAAACTCAAAACCGGCGATATCATCGGCACCGTCGGCGCCGGCGACACAAACCCCGACCGCGCCCAGCTCCACTTTGAAATCCGTCGCGAACGCGAAAAAATCAACCCGATGCAATGGCTAAAACGATGACTTTGCGCGTCGTGAAAGCTATTTCACTCCTGGGCTCCACCCAGGGACTGAACATGCTTTGCAGTGTGGTGAGGATGAAAATCCTCTCGATGCTTGTCGGCCCCGCAGGCGTCGGTTTAATGGGCGCCCTCAGCCAGTCGGCTGACCTCATCGGTAACCTTACTCAGCTCAATATCCGCACATCGGCCGTTCCGAGGCTCGCCGCCGCGCCCCCCGACCGGTTCAATCAAATACTTGTCTGCGTCCGCCGCTACGGGCGGCTGCTCGGATGCGTCGGAATGACCGTCATGTTTTTGTTGGCCCCGCTCCTCTCTGAGTTCACTTTCGGGAGCTCCGTCTACGCCTGGGCCTACCGAATCGTGTCGGTTTCGCTGCTTCTGCAGGCCCTTCAGGGCTCCGAACTCATCGTGCTGCAGGCAACCTCGCGCTATAAACCTATCGCCGCTTCAGGACTCTTCACGGCGGTCTGCGGCCTGCTGCTCGCCGTTCCGCTCTATTGGTTCATGCGTGCCGACGGCATAGCCCCCGCCATTGTCGGTTACTCCGTCTTTGCCTGGCTCGGCGCGATGTGGTTCACCCGCAGTCACCGCGTCTCCGGCCCGAAGCCCCGTTGGAGCGAGAGTCTCAGGTTCGGGCGCGGATTTATCATCGTCGGCGCCATGCTGACCGTGACGTCGCTGACCTCCGACGGTGTTAACTTTCTTTTCATGGCTGCGGTGCGCTATCTCGGCGGAGAGCAGGTGCTCGGAGTTTTTCAAGGCGGATATACTCTTGTGTGGCGCTATACGTCGATTTTCTTCATGGCTTTCAGCATGGAATTTTACCCGCGCCTCGTCAAGGTAATCGGCCGGCGCCGCCATTCCTCGCTCCTCGTCAGCCATCAGGCGGCAGTGGCGACCCGGATGATGCTCCCGTGTTGTGCGGTCGTCATTCTCCTCGCCCCGTGGTTGCTCCGCCTCTTCTTCTCGACTGATTTCCTCGGCGCGACGCCATATGTTGTCTGGGGAATGGTTGCGATGTGTATGCGTCCGTTGTCGCTGACCGTCAGCTACGCCTTCCTCGCCTCGGGCCGCAACCGCATTTACTGTCTGACCGAGATTTTGAGCGCCCTGAGCGGCCTGCTGCTCAACCTTGCCGGATTTTATCTCGGCGGTTTTCTGGGCCTCGGTCTTGCCGCAGTGGCGTGGATGGCCGCCGATACAACAATCGTCTTGATCGCCGCGCACCTCAGCGGCGCTCCGATGCCGTCGCGCCGCGCCGTGCTGACATCCCTTTTCTCCGTCGTGATGCTCGCCGTTATAGCTCTTGTGGCGGTTAAAGTTTGTTGACTGTCTTGATTAAATCAGAAAATCGCTGCATCTGCGTGTAATAATAAAGAGGAGGAACGCTGCCCGGGTGTTCCTCCTCTTTGTCGGTTTCTTTAGATTATCAGCCGAAGATTATCTGGGGGTCATCGTCGGCATCGGCCGCTGGCTTTGTGGCCGCGGGTTGAGGTTTGATGGCATCGGGTACGCTCATGGAGGTGATTGCGGCTTTCTCCTCCTTTGAGCGGGAGTAGGCGGGATAGGCCTCGAGAGCCTCGATGACGGCGTCGTTGTCGAACTGGTCGGGTTTGAGCACTACGTAGAGATTGCGTGCTTTGGCGGCGGTGAGGGCCGCTGCCTTTTCGTCGCCATACTGCTCCTTGATTGCCTGGATGGTGTCGGTGTCGGGAGCGACTATATCGGGCGACGCCTTTTCGTTGGGGCGCGTAACGGGCTTTTTCTTTTCGGGAATGATGACTTCCGATTCGAAGCCGCTGGCAAGAATGGTGACCTTGATTCGGTCGCCCAGCGAGTCATCGTAGGCAACGCCATAGATAACCTCTACATCCTCGATCGAGGTGATGAAGTTGGTGAATGCCGCCATTTCGCCCATTCCGAATTTTTTATCGGCCTTGCGTGAGTAATAGAGGTTGAAGAGCAGGCGCTTGGCCGATGCGATGTTGCTATTCTTCAGCAGCGGGGAGGTCAGGGCGTCGTCGATTGCTTGCTGCACGCGGTTGGGGCCTTCGCCGTAGCCGCAGCTGATAATGGCTGAGCCGCCGTTGCGCAGCGTGGTGTCAACGTCGTGGAAGTCGAGATTGATGCGCACGTCGGAGGTCGTGATGAGTTCCGAAATGGAGCGTGCGGCGGTTGCCAGGGTGTCGTCGGCTTTGTCGAACGCCGAGTCGAAGTCCAGGTCGGGGAAAACCTCGATGAGGCGCTCGTTGTTGATGAGCAGCAGGGCGTCGACATACTTGCGCATCTTGTTGGCGCCCTCAAGGGCCTTGGTGATTTTTTTTGCGCCCTCGAAGAAGAAGGGAATCGTCACGATGCCGACGGTCAACACGCCGTGTTCGCGGGCTGCGCGGGCAACCACCGGGGCTGCGCCCGTGCCGGTGCCGCCGCCCATGCCGGCGGTGATGAAGACCATCTTGGTCTTGTCGTTGAATATCTCGTTGATGGCTTCGATGCTCTCTTCGGCAGCGGCTTCGGCAACCTCGGGCTTGTCGCCGGCGCCGAGTCCCGTGTGGCCGAGCAGCACGCGGTCGGGCACGGGTGAGATTTTCAGCGCCTGGCTGTCGGTGTTGCACACGACGAACTTCACGTCCTTTATGCCCTGATTATACATGTAGCCGACGGCGTTACCGCCGCCTCCGCCAACGCCAATCACCTTGATGATGCAGTCGCGGTTGGGATCGAGAGGCTCCGGGGCTACGAAGTCCATATCTTTGCAAATATCGTCAATAGTCATAGTTCAGTCAGGGGGTTATTCGTTTTCGTCATCATATGAGTCGAGCTCGGTCGGCTTCTGTATGTTTTTCCATAAATTGGCAATTATGCCTCCGAAGGAGGTCTTGGGCTTCTTAATCTGCTCGATTTCCTCATCTGCTTCCTCCTCGAAGTCGGATTCGTCGGACTTGTCGGACTCGTCAGACTCGTCGGACGCGTCGGATGTTGGGGTTACAACGGGGTCGGGCTCTACGGTGCAGGGCTTCAGATTGTCGCGTAGCGAGAGCTCGTAGAGCAGGGAGATGACGTCGAGGTCTTCGGTAGTCGAGATTTTTGAGCCGAGTATCTTGACCGACACGGGCAGCGCGCCGCGGCGCACGCTCAGCGAGGTGAACTGCGCGAGACTCTCGGCAAAACCTTTCAGGATAGAGCCGCCGCCAACGATGACGATGCCCGAGGCGAGGTCGGCCGTGGTCATTGCGGCATATTCGACCTGGGCTGCGATGTTGGCCACGATTTCGGATGTGCGGGCGGCAATGACGTTGTTAAAGCGCGAGTTGTCGATCTCCTCCGGCGTACCTCCATGACTTTCGTCCGGGCGTGCGTCGCCTATTGTGCGTTTTATTTCGTCGGCGCGCTCCTCGAGAAGCGAAAGGGTGGTGAGATCGCGGGTAATATGGCGCGACCCCAGGGGAATGGTTGCGAGATATTGAAGGGCGCCCCCTTTGTAGATGGCCACGGTTGTTGTCTCGGCACCGCAGTCGACGAGCATGACGCCGAGGCGCTTCTCTTCATTGGTGAGCACCAGATCGGCCATTGCGATGGGGCGCACGATATAGTCGTTGATCGGGAGGTTGAGTTTCTCCTTGACCGAGAGCTGCAGGTTGCGCAAAATCTGAGAGCGGCAGGTCACCACGTTTACGCGTGCGGCGAGCTCATGTGCTATCAGGCCTACGGGGTCGGCTCCCTGGCTCTTGCCGTCAACGATGTATTCAACGGGCTCGACGGCGAGTTTCTCAACGTCGGAGGCGGCGACTCCGGCACGGTTGAGCAGACGCTCGACCATCTCGGCGGTGACTTCCGTGTCCTCGGCCAGAGTAAGGTGGATGTCTGCGGGTGTGGCTTTCAGCGAACGCCCTCCGACACCGAGATAAACGGCCGAGATTTTCGAGGGACTGATGCGGTTGTTGAGCTTGGTGATAACGCGGTTGAGCTCGTTGGCAACTTCCTTTACGTTCTGCACGCAGCCGTAGCGAACGTAGTTAGGATGTTGGTGCTCTTCCTCAATTCCTTTGACAACCAACGTGCCGGAGGGGTCGAGATGGCCAACCGCGCCCTTGATTTTGGAGCTGCCGATTTCAACGGCAACGATGTAGGGAGACTTCGTCATATCTTAGGTTTTTTATTTGTTGCTGAGGGGTCGGGAATGGTGGGGGCAGAGATCGTTTCGAGGTCGTCGCCCTCGTTTTCAAGCTCGCCGATTACGGGAATCGACAGGTCGGGTAGTTTGTCGTGGCGTCGGGTCGCCACAATCTGGTTAGCCCATTTCAGGGAGATGGTGTCGTAGTATTCCCACCCCTTGACCGGCATGACTTCGGCATAGAAACGGCGCAGGCGCGCGAACTTGCCGGCAGTGTCCGAGGCGTCGCCGAGATTGATGACATGGCCGCGGATTGCGGGGATGAGAATGATGTTGGCGGTATCGGCGGCGGCAATCATCGTGACGAGTTTGTCGGCGTCGGTGTCTTTTTTCAGGTAGTCGAGCAGCGGCATCAGTGCCGTAGGCGAGAATTGGCCGGTTATCTGTGGCACATCGATGCGGTATGTTGCCGATGCGAGGATGCGTTTGCCTTCGCGATTGACGTAGAAGTCGGGACCTTTCAGGGGCCAGATGCGGGCAACCGGAACCATCGGGACGACGCGGACGCGAAGGGTGCCGTCGGTCAGGCGCATGACCTCGGCGGTTTCAATCTTGTCGAGGCCGATGAGGTAGCGCCGCAGCGAGTCGAGGTCGATGTCGCTGAGTTTCCGTGCGGTGAGGTCGCCGAGCATCGGGGCGATTTCTGCGGTCAGGCCGTCGGCCGTGACGAAGCCCGTCTGCAGGGGGTCGTCAATGGCAACTTTGTTGCCCTCAAGTCCGGCACAGAGTTCGTTGTCGGCGCGTCGGTTGGCCCATATGCAACTTACCGCCAGGTATATCACCAGCAGAATGCAGCCGACGAGGGTCAGCAAATTACGTGTCCGAGGAGTTATTTGCATGCTTCTACTATTTCGGGGAGCAGGAGATTTATGTCGCCGGCACCTACGGTTAGCAGTATATCGAAGTCTGAGTTTTTGACGGCATCGACGAGCTCCGCTTTTTCAACGAGGCGTTTCGACGGGGATGTGATGTCTTTGAAAATGAGTTCTGAGGTCACGCCCTCGACGGGTAATTCGCGGGCGGGGTAAACCGGCAGCAGCAGAACCTCGTCGGCGAGGCTCAGAGCGTCGGCAAACTGCGGCGCGAAGTCGCGTGTGCGGCTATAGAGGTGGGGCTGGAATGCCACGACTAAGCGCTTGCCGGGGTAGAGGCTGCGAATTGAGCGCAGCGATGCGCGCAACTCGTCGGGGTGGTGGGCGTAGTCGTCGATAATGGCGCGGCCCGGTTCGCGCAACCAGAATTCAAAGCGGCGTTTGGCACCGAGAAAACTTTTCATCGCCTCGCGGTAGTGCTCGGGGCGGATCGCCGGGTCATTGAGCAGCCGGACTCCGCCGCAGGCGGCAATGGCGTTGTCAATGTTGACCTCGACGGGCACTCCGAGTTCGATGCCGGTGATTGTCTCGTATGGGGTCACGAGGTCGAACGTTATGGTCCCGTCGGCAATGCGGAGGTTCGCGGCATGGAAGTCGCCGGCGTCGCGGCCGTAGGTGTAGACTTTGACTCCCTCGGAGGGCCGGGGCTTGAGTTTGAGGCCGGTGTGAATCAACAGGGCGCCGTCGGAGCGTATGAGTTCGGTGAAGCGGGCGAAGCTCTCGAGATAGGCCTCCTCGGTTCCGTAGATGTCGAGATGGTCGGGGTCGGTCGAGGTTATTACTGCAACGGCCGGGGTCAGATGATGAAACGAACGGTCGTATTCGTCGGCCTCGATTACGGCATATGGGCTGGCGGGGTCAAGCAGGAAATTGGTGCCGTAGTTACGGAGGACTCCGCCGAGAAATGCGTTGGACCCCGCGCCGCTGACTTTGAGCAGATGGGCGGCCATAGAGCTGGTCGTCGTCTTGCCGTGTGTCCCGGCAAAGCAGAGGGCCGTTTCGCTGCGGGTAACGCGGCCGAGTACTGCCGCACGCTTGACAACCTCGAAGCCACCGGCGCGGAACCATTGCAGACCGCGGTGGTCGGCGGGAATTGCAGGGGTGTAGACAACCAGGGTCTCGTCCGGATTGCGGAAGTCGTCCGGAATGAGCGCGGGGTCGTCGTTGAACGCAATGCCGACGCCCTCATTTTGGAGTGCGGCGGTGAGCTCCGAGGGCGTGCGGTCATAACCGGCAACTTTGCATCCGCGGGCAAGGAAATAGCGCTCGAGGGCCGCCATGCCGATTCCGCCGGCACCAGCAAAGTAGATATTCTTCTTCATTTTTTTGCGATTTCAAGAATTTTGTCGACAATTTTTTCGTCGGCGTCGTGCAGAGCCATCCTTTGGGCGTTGGCGGCGAGGCGCTCGCACTTGACTTCGTCGTCGAGAAGGTTAACGAGCGTCGGTCCGAGTTGTTGAGATGCGTCGGCGTCTAAAATCATTATGGCGGCGCCCTTTGAGGCGAGGGCTTCGGCGTTTTTGCGCTGATGGTCTTCGGCAACGTTGGGGCTGGGAATAAGAATGGCGGTTTTTCCGAGAATCTGGAGTTCTGAAATGGTGCCGGCTCCGGCCCGGGACACAACGATGTCGGCGGCTTTGTAGGCCACGGCCATGTCGGAGATGAACGGAGAGGCCTTAACGCCTTCGTATTTTTCGGCATGCGGGGCGAATTCGTCGGCATAGAGTTTGCCGGTCTGCCACATGACTTGTGCGCCCTCGGCGGTGATGGCCGGCAGGGCGGCGACTGTGGCTTCATTGACCGTGCGGGCACCGAGCGAGCCGCCGATCACGAGCACCAGCGGTTGGCGCGGGTCGAAGCCGAGTTCCATTTTTGCCTTTACCCGGCTCATGCTGCAGGTCGCGAGGTCAGCGCGCACGGGATTGCCCGTGAGGTATATGCTCCCGGCCGGGAAGAAGCGCTCCATCCCTTCGTAGGCGCAGCAGATTGCCTTTGCTTTCTTTGCGAGGAGCTTGTTGGTCACTCCGGCATATGAGTTCTGCTCCTGCAGCAGGGTCGGGATGTGCATTCGCTGGGCCGCTTTCAGAACGGGGCCGGAGGCATAGCCCCCGACGCCGATGACGCAGTCGGGGCGAAATCGCTTGACGGTCTTGCGGGCCAGGCGCAGGGATTTCCATAGTTTTTTCAGTACAGGAATGTTGCGCCAGAGGTGGTTGCGGTCGAACCCGGCAACCGGGAGGCCGACTATCTCGTAGCCGGCAGCGGGAACGCGTTCCATTTCCATGCGCCCTTCAGCGCCGACATATAGGATTTCGCAGTCGGGCATACGCCGGCGCAGGGCATTGGCAATGGACAGGGCGGGGAAGATATGTCCTCCGGTACCGCCACCGGAAATGATGAATTTCATGATTGAGACGGATTGATTGCTTGGAGTTCAGTGGGGAGAGTGTTCTTGTCGGTTTCGCGTTCGGCCCGGGATGCACCGCTGCGTGCGGCGTAGCGGCTGACGCTGAGCATGATTCCGAAGGCGATTGAGGTCACGAGAATCGAGGTGCCTCCCTTGGATATGAGAGGCAGCGGCTGGCCGGATACGGGTCCGGCGCCGGAGACTATCATCATGTGGCAGAGCGCCTGAAGCGTTATCAGCAGGGCGCAGCCGGTCACGAGGAAAGCCGGATACATCTGGTTGCACTTGTAGGCGATGAAGTATGCGCGCGCAAGTAGCCAAAGATAGAGAAGCATGACAATCATGCCGCCGACAAAGCCGAGGTCTTCGACGATGATTGCATAGATGAAGTCGCTGAAGGCCAGGGGCAGGCGGGAGGTTTCGCGCGAGTTGCCGGGGAAGACGCCGAACATCCCGCCGTTGGCCTGGGCCATGAAGGAGCGCATCTCTTGGATGTTCTTGCCGGTGATGGGGCGTTTATAGCGGGGAGTGGTGTCGGCAAAGGCCATGATGCGGTTCGCCCATGTGTTTGATCTCATTCGGCTTCCCGCTTTGGCGTCGGCATCAGACGAGATGTTGATGTCGGGGATTTCAAACGTTTGTCCGCGTTGGTCAACGAGTACGTAGGCTTCTTTTACCGGTTCGTCGTTCTTGGATATGGCGACTTTCACCAGGATGAACAGTGCTCCGAATGCCGCAAACACGGCCATTGTGTACCAGAATTTGCGCACTTCGAGCGAGCCGATGATAAGCATCGAGATGCAGAGTGACATCAGGATGAGCGTGTTTGTCAGTCCCTGGGTTATCAGCAGGGCGCTGAAGCCGACGACGGTGCCTCCGGCCCACCAGAGGCCGCGGTTGCGGATGCGTTCGTCTTTTTTCAGCTGAGTGGTGCCGAGAATATACGACAAGACGAGGACCGCCGACAGTTTTATAAGTTCCGATGGCTGCAACGTCATGAAAGGTAGTGTAATTGCGCGTTTGGCGCCGTTGATGACCTCGCCGAATAAAATGACGTAGATCATCGCGCCGACGCTGACAACGGCGAGGGCGAGACCCGGTTTGACGAAGTAGGAGAAGTGGACGCGCTGAACGAACAATATTATCAGGAAGCCGGCAATGAGCATCATCACGTGGCGCAGCAGAGGGCCGTAGAGCCCCTGTTTTGCGATTTCAAACGACGAGGCACTGTAGAGCTCAACGATAGAGAGCACCACAAGACAACCGTAGACGCCCCAAATGTGGGTGTCCGGCTTGTTGACCACGGCGGCTTCGATCGGTTCTACCGTCGGGCCGCCTCCTGTTGGTTCACCTGATGAGGGAGAGCGATAGGCCACGGGGAAGTTAAAAATTAAAAGTTAAAAATGAAAAATGAAAAATGAAGCACTGCCCACTTACCACTGTCCACTGCCCACTATTTAGTGAGGGAGTTAACCGCTTGCTTGAAGAGGTCGCCGCGGTTGACGTATGAGGTGAAGAGGTCGAACGAGGCGCAGCAGGGGCTCAGCAGAATCGTGTCGCCCTCTTCGGCCAGGTCGCGGCAGGCTGCAATGGCATCCTCGAGTGTGTGGGTGTCGGCAATGACCGGAACCTCTTTGCTGAAGAAGTCGATGATTTTTTCGTTATGCAGACCCATGGCAACGATGGCTTTCACCTTCTCGCGGACCAGGGGGAGGATTTCGAAGTAGTCGTTGCCTTTGTCCTTGCCGCCGAGGATGAGTACCGTCGTGCGCTCGCAGGGCATGCTCTCCAGGGCATACCAGGTGGAGTTGACGTTGGTTGCCTTTGAGTCGTTGATCCAGCGTACACCATTTATGGTCGCGACGTATTCAAGGCGGTGGGCAACGCCCCGGAAGTCTTCGAGGGCGCGGCGTATGGTGTCGTTCTTGACGTCGAGGAGCTGGGCGCTGAGGCCGGCAGCCATGGAGTTGTAGAGGTTGTGTAGGCCGTTGAGGGCGAGGTCGGCGCGCGGAATTGCCAGGGGGTGGTTGCGCGCGTTGAGTACCATTTCGTTTTCCGCGTCGACGTAGGCGGCGGTGTCTTCCTCGCGGGTTTCGCCGAAGGGCATCATGGTCGCTTCGGAACTGACCCTCTCGAGCTGACGGGTAATGACGGGGTCGTCCTGCCAGTAGATGAAGACGTCATCGTGGGTCATGTTCTGCATTATGCGGAACTTTGCGTTGACGTAGTTCTGCATCTCATAGTCATAGCGGTCGAGATGATCGGGGGTTATGTTCATCAAGACCGCGATGTTGGCTTTGAAGTCATACATGTTTTCGAGCTGGAACGACGAGAGTTCGACGACATAGACGGCGTGGGGTTCGCGGGCAACCTGCCAGGCCAGTGAGCGGCCGATATTTCCTGCCGGCGAGGCGTCGACGCCTCCTGAAGTGAGAATGTGGGTGATGAGGGTCGTTGTCGTTGTCTTGCCGTTGGAGCCGGTGATACACACCATCTTGGCGTCGGTGTAGCGACCGGCGAATTCGATTTCGGAGATGATGGGGATCCCATGCGCGGCGAGTTTCCGTATGAGCGGAGCTGTCGGGGGGATGCCCGGGCTCTTGACGATTTCGTCGGCGTTGAGGATGAGGGCTTCTGTGTGGCCTCCCTCTTCAAAGGCTATGCCTTCGGCGCGGAGGGTCTCGGCATATTTCGGGGCGAGGGCGCCGGAGTCGCTGAGAAAGACGTCCATGCCCCGGTCTTTGGCGAGGATTGCGGCTCCGACGCCGCTTTCGCCTCCTCCTAATACTACGAGTCGTTTCATTATCTGATTTTGAGTGTTACGAATGTCAGTGCCGCCAGAATAATCGAGACAATCCAGAAGCGGATGGTGATTTTGGCTTCGTGGATGCCTTTGTCGGGGTAGTTCCACAGAACGTTGGCGCCAGGCTGGGCGTCTTTCTGAAAATGATGGTGGAGCGGAGCCATTTTGAATACGCGCTGGCCGACTCCGTTGTTTTTCTTCTTGGTGTGTTTGAACCATCCGGTCTGAATCATGACCGAGATGTCTTCAATGAAGAACACGGCGCAGAGCAGCGGAATCAGCAGCTCTTTTCGTATCAGGATTGCAAATACGGCGATGATGCCTCCGAGGGTCAGCGAGCCGGTGTCGCCCATGAATACCTGGGCTGGAAATGCGTTGTACCAAAGAAAGCCTATCAGTGCGCCGATGAATGCCGCCATGAACACGACCAGTTCCTCCGACCTCGGAATATACATGATGTTCAGGTATGTGGAGTAGATTATGTTGCTTCCGAGGTATGCCATTATTATCAGCGCGGTGCCGATTATGGCGCTGACGCCGGTTGCGAGGCCGTCGATGCCGTCGGTGAGGTTCGCGCCATTGCTCGTTGCGGTAACGGCGAAAATGATTATGAGCACTAAAAGGGTCCAGCCGAGTGCCGGCCCGGCCTTTCCGGTCCATTTGGTGAGCCGGGAGTAGTCGAGGTTGTTGTTCTTGACGAAGGGAATGGTTGTCTGCGGGGCTTTGATGTCGCGCCCTTCGGTGACTATCTCCTCGATTTTTTCGGGCGATGAGTTCTCGACGAGCGCCGAGGTGTCGCGCATGGTGATGTCGGGGTGGAAGGTCATCATCAGGCCGACGAAGAGGCCGATGCCTATCTGGCCGACAATTTTGTATTTTCCTGCCATGCCGTCTTTGTTCCGGCGGCGGATTTTCAGGTAGTCGTCGGCAAATCCGAGGGCGCCGAGCCAAAGCGTCGCGATAATCATGATGAACATGTAGACGTTCGAGAGGTCGCCGACCAGGATCAGCGGCAGCAGGATGGCGGCGATGATGATGATGCCGCCCATTGTCGGGGTCCCCTGTTTCGCAGTCTGTCCTTCGAGTCCGAGGTTGCGCACAATCTCGCCCATCTGCATCAGCTGCAGGCGGTTGATGATGTGGCGGCCGATAATGGTCGCGCAGAGCAGCGACAATACGAAAGCAACCGATGAGCGCACCGTGATGTAGCTGCTGAGGCGGGCAATTGATTCTCCTCCGATTTCGAGGTTATGAAAGAGATAATAGAGCATCTATACGGCTTTTAGGATCCTTATTTAGGAGTTGAACGCGGCGGTAATCTCCTCGCGGTCGTCGAAGTGATGTTTGACGCCGTGGATTTCCTGATAGTCTTCATGGCCTTTGCCGGCAATGAGAATAACGTCGCCGGGCTCGGCGAGGGCCGCAGCCGTGCGGATGGCTTCGCGGCGGTCGGTGATGATAAGTGCGTCGGCGCGTTGGGTGGCGTCGAGGCCGGCAGCCATTTCGGCGAGAATGGCCTCGGGGTCTTCGTCGCGGGGATTGTCGGAGGTCAGAATGACGCGGTCGGAGCGTTTGGCGGCTTCGGCGGCCATGATGGGGCGCTTGCCGGCATCGCGATTTCCGCCGCATCCAACGACGGTGATTATCCGCTTGGGTCCAACCTCTTTAATGGCCTCGAGCACGTTGACAACGGCGTCGGGTGTGTGGGCGTAGTCAACAATGGCAACCACCCCGCGGGGAGAACGCACGGCCTGGAAGCGTCCGGCAACGGGAACAAGGCGGCTCATGTTGGTGAGCACCTCGTCTTCAGGCCATCCGAGCAGGCGGCAGGCGCCGAAGACGGCCGTCAGGTTGTAGGCGTTGAAGCGTCCGGTAAACATGGTTTCGACTTCGTGGCCGTTGAGGCTCAGCAGAGTGCCGTCGAGGCGGCTTTCAATGATGCGCCCGGTAAAGTCGGCAAGGGTGCGCAGAGAGTAGGTATAGTGGCGGGCGGCGCAGTTTTGGAGCATTACGCGGCCGACTTTGTCGTCGATGTTGACCAGGGCGAAAGCGTCGGTGTCGAGACCGTCGAAAAATGATTTTTTTGCTTCGAGATATGCCTGGACGGTCTTGTGGTAGTCGAGGTGGTCGCGCGTCAGGTTAGAGAATACGCCTCCTGCAAACTTCAGCCCGGCGATGCGGTGCTGGTGGGCGGCATGGGAGCTGACTTCCATTGCGGCGACGTCGCATCCGGCCTTGACCATGCGGTCGAGTAACTCGTTGATCGAGTAGGCATCGGGGGTTGTCTGAGTTGCGTGGATGGCTTCGGTCTCGATGTAGTTGCACACGGTTGAGAGCAATCCGGCTTTGAGGCCGCGCAGGCGAGCCATTTCATAGATGAGCGTTGCCGTGGTGGTCTTTCCGTTCGTGCCGGTGACTCCGACGAGGCGAAGCTTGCGCGAGGGGTGGCCGAACCATTCCGACGAGAGCAGGCCGAGGGCAACGGAGCTATTTTCGACAACGATATATGAGATTCCGGGCAGGAGTTTCTCGGGGAGTTTTTCGCAGACAATGGCGGCAACGCCCGAATGTTCGAGCAGGGGAATGAATGAGTGTCCGTCGACCGCGGTGCCGCGGATGGCAACGAACATTGAGCCGGGGGTGACTTTGCGCGAGTCAAAGGTCAGGGCAGAGATTTCGGGATTTTTCGGTCCTACGGTCTGCAGGGGTTTGAGCGAGGATATGAGTTGCAACAGTTGCATGGCTATGTTGGAATTGAGAGGTGGGGTTATTGTTTCAGAGTGAGATGGATTGAACGGGGAGAGGAGAGATATTGGTCGCTGACGTGGCCGGTGCCGGTGAACGTGACGTCGAGGCCGCGGCGCTCAAGCACGGCGATGGCTTCGCGCAGGCCCATGCCGCGGACGTTGGGCACGTCGTCGGCTCCGGCGGAAGCTTTCGATTTCATGCGCGCGGGCCGGGCTCCGGTATTGCGGGCTATGGCTCCGGCCAGAGCGTCGGTTTCCGAGGCGAAGGCCATCGGGTTCTTGCGGGCATCCGGGGTGGGTTCGGCCCGGAAATCGCTGACATTGTCGAGCATTCCGCGGGCATACATTGCTATTGCAACGTCGCGGAGCACGGCGCCTGAGGTCGTTGCGGCGCCGAATACGTTCTGTCGAGGATGGTAGGTCAGCACGACGCAGCTGTATTTCGGATTATCAGCCGGGAAGTAGCCGCAGAAGGCCAGCCGTTTTCGGCCGGTGTCATATTGATGCGTCTCGGGGTCTATGGAATAGCATGTGCCGGTTTTGCCGGCGAGTTTGACGTAGGGGTTTTTGAGCGAGCGTGCCGTGCCGTGTTCACCGTTGACCACGAGGCTCAGACACTGCTGCATCATCCGGGCAGTGCGCTCCGAGCAGACGCGGTCGCGGATGTAGCTGACCGGAATAATCGAGTCGACGCCGTCGCGGTGAAGGCTCTTGACCAGGTGGGGACGAACGTAGCGGCCTCCGTTGGCCATGGCGTTGTAGATGCTCAGGGTGTGGAGCGGCGGAATTTCACAGCCGTAGCCGTAGAACTGGCGCGAGAGCGTCACCAGGCCGCCCGCGCCGAGGGGCACGACGGGAAAACGCGGGGCTTTCTCCTCGCCGATGCCGGAGCCGAGGTGCTCAAGAAAGCCGGTGGCGGCGATGCGGTCGTGCCATTGCTGCGGACTCTTGTAGAAGCGCGAGAGTATGCGCGCCATGCCGATGTTGCTCGACTGCTCGATGCAGCCGGCCACGGTCAGCTGGGAGTTATAGTGCGAATCGGTGATGGGGCGCCCCTGGCCGTAGGCGTTGAATGACTTGCCGATGCCGACAACCGAGTCGAGGTCGGTCACGTAGCCGTCTTCAATGGCAATCATCATGCTCAGAGGCTTGACCACGGAGCCGGGCTCGAAGCGCTGAACGGCGCGGTTCATCGCCTCGATGTAAATACCCTCGCCTTTGTGGTCGGGGTCCTCCTCGAGGTTGCAGATTGCTTTGATTTCGCCGGTTGCGACTTCCATGAGCACGGCGGTGCCCCATTCGGCCCTACAGTATTCCAGGCGGTTGAGCAGGGCGTTTTCGAGCAGGTCCTGCATCTGGATGTCGATGGTAGACTGCACGTCCCAGCCGCGCAGGGCGGGAATTTCGGTCCAGCTGCCGATTCCGCGGGTGAAGTTCACGAGTTTGTTGACTCCCGGGCGTCCGAACAATAACGAGTCGAGGGCGTATTCAAGCCCCGACATGCCGTGGATTTCGCCGTTTTTACGTTCGGAAACCACTCCGATGCTCAGTTTTGCCATGTCGCCATAGGGGTTGCGACGGCGTTTCATCGGTTCGGGCTGGAGTCCGTGGTTGCCGAGGCGGCGTCCCTTGAAGAAGGGGAATTGCTTGATTTTCTGATAGTCGGCATAGCTGACGTTATGGATCAGGCGCCAGCCGCGCGGACGCTTCTTGCCCGCCTGAACGCGCAACAGGGGAGCGTCGAGCGAGTCGCGCCATGCCTGCACGCCGCCCCGTATCGGGAAGTAGCGGGCCAGGGAGTCGGCCAGTGAATCTTTGCTCATAACATAGCCTTTCCAGTGAAAAGCCTCGGAGCCGAAGTCAATGCGCAGGGTGTAATATTGCAGCGTGGTTGCCAGCACGCTGCCGTCGGCGGCGAGGATGTCGCCGCGCTCGGGGCGGATAATCCGCGATGTGCGTCCGAGCTCTTTGGTCGCGAGCTCGTTCCACTCCTTGCGGTCAATGACGGCGTTGCGGAATGTGTTGTAGGCAATCCAGCATGCAACGATCAGAATCATGCCCAGCAGGAGAGAGTAGCGCGACATCATTGACGCGCGCTTCCCTTTTTTCTTTTTTCCTTGTTGGCTGATGGGCATGTCTGTCGATTATTTTGAGGATGAAAGGTGGTAGGGCGGTTGGGACTGGACCGCGAGGTCGAGGCCGAGCGAGTCGAGCATGGCGCGCATCTCGCTTTCGCGGATGCGTCCCATGTATTCGCCTCTGACGCGGTAGCTCTCAGTCTGCACGATTACCAGGCGGTTGTTGAGGCGGCGGATTTCCTCCATGTCGCGCTGACAACTGTAGCGGTTGGTGATGTAGACAAGAATCATCGTCAGCACGATGAATATCTTCAGCCAATGGCGGGCGAAGAACGTGCCCGTCACGAGGCGGCCCTGGATGAGGCGATGGAAAATTGTGTCTTTCGGTGCGTTCATCGGTCTTGTTCGGGCAGCTTTTCGGCAACGCGCAGTTTGGCGCTGCGGCTGCGTGGGTTGCGTTCAATTTCGGCGTCGTCGGCAACGATGGGTTTCGATGTCAGCAGTTTCAGGGGCGTGAGTTTGCGTCCGAAGAAGTCTTTTTGCTCGCGGCCGTCGATGCGGCCGGTTCGCATGAAGTTTTTGACCAGACGGTCTTCGAGCGAATGGTAGGTTATGATGACTAACCGTCCGCCGGGAGCCAGCGACTCGAGCGCGCGTTCGAGCAGTTGCTCGAGGGCGCGTATTTCGTCGTTGACCTCGATGCGCAGGGCCTGAAACAGTTGGGCGAGTTCTTTTTTCTCCGCTATGGGCGATATGTGGGGCCTGACTGCGGCAAGCAGTTGACCGATTGTTTGAATCGGCTCGCGGCGGCGGGCTTCGGCAATCGCGGCGGCGAGGCGGCGGGCCTGCTTGAGTTCGCCGTAAAGGCGGAAAATCTCGGTCAGGCGTTCTTCGCTCTCGTTGGCAATCAGGTCGGCTGCCGAGCGCCGGGCGCGGCGGTTCATGCGCATGTCGAGCGGACCGTCGAAGCGGAACGAAAATCCGCGCGACGGGTCGTCGAAGTGGTGAAACGAGACTCCGAGGTCGGCCAAAATGCCGTTGGCCAGACCTTTGACGCCGAAGTAGCGCAGATACTGGCTGATGAAGCGGAAATTGCCGTGAATGGTTGTCAGCCGCGAATCGGCCGGAGCATTTTCGAGGGCTTCCTCGTCCTGGTCGAGAACGTAGAGTCGGCCCGCGGGGCCGAGGACGGCGAGTATTGCCCGCGAGTGACCACCGCCGCCGAAAGTAGCGTCGACATAGATGCCTGACGGGTCGATGTTTAGTGACTCGATTGTCCGGGACAACAACGCGGGAATGTGATATACCTGATCTACGTTCATGGCCTCAAATTTACGACAAAATTTTCAAAAATTTACAAAGTAAAACAGAAAAAGTTATCAACATCGGTATTTTCTCTGAAATTCAGCTATTTGGAAGTTTGCGTTTGCAAATAAAGCCGATTCTACGGTCGGGTTGCGGGGGCTGGTCCTAATTTTGTCGGCGATTATGAAAAACATTGACATCAAACTCCCGGGAGCAGGCCGGTTCAGCCGCGAGGGCGAATATGCGGAAAATCTGAGGATGAATGCCTTAGCCGGCGGTGCCGGATGCGTTGTCGTTGGAGTTCCGGTCGTCGGGCTGCACGATGCGGGGGCGCGGGCCGTGAGTCTCGGAGGAAAGATTTTGACAGTTGGTTCCGACATGCGCACTCTTGCTCTTGACGGCGTTCCGGCAGGCGAGCTCTCGGGGCATTTCCTTTCGGCGCTGGCCGATGGCGACAGGATGATAATTTTTACGGATTCGGGGCCGGAATGGCTCAGCGGGGACTCGTTGCAGGGCGCCGCGCCGGGGGTGACCGACGTTGCGCTGACGGTTGGCACGTCGGTCCGCAGCCTGTCTGCCGAAGTCTCTCCTCCGTCGACACTTTCGGGAACCTACACCCGTCTGACCGAGGCGCTGCAGGATGTTGACTGCCGGGCAATGGTGGCGCCCGTCATGTCGGCCCTGGATCAGTTGCGGGCTTCCGCGGCGTTGCGGGGACTGCTGACGCAGCCGGCGTGGGTCAGCTGGCGCATGGTCGACGTCGATGACCGAATCGTGGCCCGCGGGGTGCCGCAGCGGGTAGGCGAGCTGCAGGGCGGCGGTAATCTGACCTTTCGCGCCGCGAAGACCGACACGTCGTTTTCCCTTTCCGGAACGTCGACGGTTTCGGTCAATGCCTACGCCCTGACGCTTAGTGTCGGACGCTCGGCGAGTGAGTTCTGGCGCCGGCGAGTGCGGACGCTCGAGGTCATCTTGTGGCCTGATTGCATGAGGGTCGCATCGACGTCGGGTAATTTTGTTGCGGTGGATTCCTCGACGTCGACACTGACCGTGGCCCCGAGGTTGGAGGAGACGGCCCGCAGCGGAGACGGCATCATTGCGGCGCGGGTTGACATGCCTCTCGAGGGGGTTACGCTCTCGCTTTTTCTCAGCGACTTCGGCGATGCTTCGGAAGGGGTGGAGTCGGTTGGCGCTGACGGATTGCACGTCAGTGTCCTGCATGCCGCGGGGTCAATCAATGCCTATGCGCTTAACGATGACCCGGGGGTGATTGCCGTCGCGCCCGCGTCCGATCCGCTGCGCCCGGTGGTGAAAGCGCGGATTTGTCGCGGTGATATTTTACGCATTTGTTCGCCTGCCGGCGGAGGGGGAGGGTGGAACTTCGGGAGGCATCATCTGGTGGCGTTTGCGAGCGACGGCGTTTTTGCCGTCGGGGTCGACGGTGCTCTCTCGAAGATTTCGGCCACGCCGATATGCGGAGAAGGGGTTGCGCGTGCCGATGCCGTTGCCGCGGCCCCCGACGCTCTCTATTTCGCAACGTCTGCCGGGCGTCTTTTGCGTTTGCGCGGTGCGCGGATTGAGCGTGTGAGTGTTGCCGTGGAGCCGGTTGCTCTTGTCTGGTGTGGAGCGTTCGGCGAATTGGTGCTGATGGACTCGGGAGGCACGCTCTATGCGTTCGACGGAGCAGGCGGGCTCAGCGCGCGCACCCTGTTCAGCGGCCGCCGCTTCGTTGAACCCGCGATGGTTGTTGACGGAAAGGGAGAGCTGCGGATGCTTGAACGTGAGGCCGGGGAAGATGTAAACGTGGAATGGCGCAGCAGAGTCGCCGACGGCGACGCCGCTATCAGACGCCGCGCCGAGTGGGTCCTCGACGCCGCCGACTCCGATCTGACCCTCTCCATAACCCTCGACGGCGGCGGAGTGCCTCAGCGTGCCCTCGAACTCTTGCTCCGCGGTCCGGTCAACGCCCCCGTCAGTGCCGTTTTCCGCGCCCCTCGCCGACCCTGGCTCACCGCCCGCCTCGCCGGACGTGTCAGCCCTCCCGCGCGACTCACCGCCCTGAGGGTGTGTCAGGTGTGAACACCCTTCTCCGGAACCACGCCGTAGCGGCTGAATTTCGACTTTGGGGTTTCTATTTATTTTCGTATATTTCCTCTAAAAAGTAAAGGTCACCCAACTTATCTGTCTGCTTTCCATTAG
>CAZKOF010000020.1:0-29879 GCA_964554335.1 uncultured Bacteroides sp. | reverse complement strand
GCAAAGTTCGCAATCAAAAACACCTTATAAAAGTCGGCTTTGTTCGGATGGTTACCCATAAAGATCGCCCGCAAAATTACCTTTTAACTTTTAATTTTTAACTTTTAATTTTTAACTTCTCCCTTATTTGTGTAACTTTGCGCTATAATTGCGACTAACATTGAAACATCAGAAACAACCGCGGAAAACCTCAACCCGCACGCGCCGCATTATCCGCGCGCTCTGGGCCATATTCATCGCCGCAGTTGCAGGCGTCGTCCTGCTCCTGCTGCTTATTTACAACGGCGTCATCGGCTACATGCCCGACATTGAGAGCCTCAAGAACCCGACCGACAAGTTCGCCAGCGTTATCTATAGCGCCGACGGCGAAGAGCTCGGGCGCTACTTCCGCCCTACCGGCAACCGCGTATATGCCGACTACAGCGACATCTCGCAAAACGTCATAAACGCCCTCATCGCAACTGAAGATGCCCGCTTCATGGACCACTCCGGCATTGACGCCAGAGCCATTGCCCGCGCAATGGTCAAGACCGTCTTTCTCGGTCGGAAAAGCGCCGGCGGCGGTTCGACCCTGACCCAACAACTCGCAAAGCAGCTCTACTCCCCCGGAAGCCGCAACATCTTCCAACGCGCAATCCAGAAACCCGTTGAATGGATGATTGCCGTCAAACTCGAACGCTTCTACTCCAAAGAGGAAATCATCAAAATGTATCTGAACCAGTTCGACTTCCTCTATAACGCCGTCGGAATCAAATCCGCCGCGTGGGTCTACTTCGGCAAAGACCCGTTGGAACTCAACGTCGAAGAGGCCGCGACCCTCATCGGCATGGTCAAGAACCCCTCTTACTATAACCCCATCCGCAAAACCGAACGCACACGCGAACGCCGCAACGTCGTGCTCCTGCAAATGGAAAAGGCCGGTTATCTGACCGCAGCCCAACGCGATTCGCTCGCCGCCCTGCCTCTGACCCTCGACTACCATAAGGTTGACCACAAAGACGGCCCTGCCCCATACTTCCGCGAAGAACTGCGACGTATGCTCGGCGCAAAAAAGCCCTCCCGCTCCGACTATCCGAAATGGGAGGCTCAGAAATTCACCGACGACTCCATTGCCTGGGCAACCAACCCCCTCTACGGATGGATTGAAAAGAACCCCAAGCCCGACGGCTCGCACTATGACATATATACCGACGGACTCAAAATCCACACGACCATCGACTCCCGGATGCAGCAATATGCCGAAGACGCCGTTGTCAGTCACCTCTCCCAAACCCTGCAACCTCAATTTTGGAAAGAAAAACGCGGGTCCAAGTCAGCGCCCTACTCTTCCAACCGCGAGGAAGTATCGGAAAAAGCCATTGCCGGACTCATTGACCGCGCGATTAAAGACAGCGACCGCTACCGTATGCTCAAACACCGCGGACTCTCGCCCGCCGAAATCGAAAAGAACTTCAATGAGAAAACCGACCTCAAAGTCTTCACCTACGACGGCTGGACCGACACCGTCATGACCCCGCGCGACTCCATTCTCTACCATAAGTCGTTCCTCCGCGCCGGATTCATGGCCATGGACCCCCGCAACGGCTACGTCAAAGCCTACGTCGGAGGCCCCGACTTCTCGGCATTCCAATACGACATGGTCTCCACCGGACGCCGTCAGGTCGGCTCGACAATCAAGCCCCTGCTCTACACCTACGCGATGGAAGAGGGCTTCACCCCCTGCGACGAGTTCCTCAACGAGCAACCGACAATCTACGACGCCAACGGACGCCCCTGGCAGCCGCGCAACTCCGGCAAGGCACGCATCGGTGAAATGGTCGACCTGCGCTGGGCCCTCACCAACTCCAACAACTGGATTTCGGCCCGCCTGATGGACCAGCTCAGCCCCGCGACATTCGCCCAAAACCTCCATACCTTCGGAATCAACAACCGGATCGACCCCGTCGTGTCGCTCTGTCTCGGAATCTGCGACGTCTCGGTCAAAGAGATGGTAACCGCCTACTCGGCATTCGCCAACCGCGGAATGCGCACCGACCCGCTCTTCGTCACCTCCATCACCGACGCCAACGGAAACGTAATCTCCGAATTCACCACCTCCCACACCGAAGTGATTTCCGAACGTGCCTACTGGCGCATTCTCTCCATACTGCTCAACGTCGTTGACTCAGGCACCGGCTCGCGCCTGCGCCGCGCGCCGTTCAACCTGACCGCTCAAATGGGAGGCAAAACCGGTACCACCAACTCCAACTCCGACGGCTGGTTCATGGGCTTCACTCCGGACCTCGTCACGGCAACATGGGTCGGAGGCGAGGAAAAACCGATCCACTTCAACTCCATGGCTCAGGGCCAGGGCGCATCAATGGCCCTGCCCATAACCGGTAAATTCCTCTCGCAGGTCTTCGCCGACAAGTCGCTCCCCTACTCCCAGTCAACCCGCTTTGAATTCCCCGCCGACATCAACCTCTGCGAAGGCGAAGACGTCGGCATCCTGACCGACACATCCTCCGACGACCCCGCCGTCGACAACATCTTCGACTGACAATTCAGTCTATCGGTTGCGATACATCTCGTCGTAGTAGCGGAGATAGTCGCCCGAGGTCACGTTGTCGAGCCACTCCTGATTGTCAAGATACCACTTGACAGTCTTCTCAATCCCCTCCTCAAACTGCAGTGACGGCTCCCAGCCGAGTTCTTTTTTGAGCTTGGTGGAGTCGATGGCATAACGCTGGTCGTGGCCCGGACGGTCAGCAACAAATGTTATCAGCCGGTCGCTCGTGCCCTCGGGGTTGCCGAGAAGTCGGTCGGCAGTCTTTACCAACACCTTAATCAGGTCGATGTTTTTCCACTCATTGAAGCCTCCGATATTATATGTCTCGGCAATTTCCCCGCGATGGAAAATCAGGTCGATCGCCCGCGCATGGTCCTCAACAAAGAGCCAGTCGCGCACATTCTCGCCGCGGCCATAGACCGGAAGCGGCTTTCCGTGGCGGATATTGTTGATAAACAACGGAATCAGTTTCTCGGGAAACTGATAGGGTCCATAGTTGTTTGAGCAATTTGAAATCAGGGTCGGCATGCCGTATGTGTCGTGATAGGCGCGCACGAAGTGGTCGCTCGACGCCTTCGACGCCGAGTAGGGCGAATGAGGGTCATATTTTGTCTCTTCGGTAAAGAAACCTCCGTCGGCACTGAGTGCCCCATAGACCTCATCGGTCGAAATATGATAGAACCTTTTCCCCTCATAGCGTTCGGGCAGCGACTCCCAATATTCCCTTGCGGCCTGCAGGAGCGTCAGTGTCCCCATAACGTTGGTCCGCGCAAACGTGAACGGGTCGCGTATTGAACGGTCAACGTGACTCTCTGCGGCAAGATGAATGACGCCGTCAATCCGCTCGCGGCGCATGAGTGCCCGCATGGCATCAACGTCGGCGATATCGGCGCGCACAAAGCTATAGTTCCCGGATTTCTCGACATCGGCAAGATTGCCGAGATTGCCGGCATATGTCAGCAGGTCCAGATTGATGATTCTGTCTTCGGGATATTTATTGACAAAAAGGCGGACAACATGACTCCCGATAAAACCCGCCCCTCCGGTTATTAAGATATTCATTCTTGATGATAGTTTGCAAACAGGGGATGATTCTTGTCTTTTTCAGACATGATTGCCTCGCAACGGGTGAACGGCCACGGAATCGCCAAAGCGGAATCGAAAGGATCGATTCCCCCCTCGGCCTGCGGAGCGTAGAAATTGTCACACTTATATTGAAACAACGCCTCGTCGCTCATAACGGCAAAACCATGTGCAAAGCCGCGTGGAATAAAGAACTGCAGATGATTGTCGCCGCTGAGCTCTACGGCCTCATATCGGCCATAGGTCGGCGAACCGGGGCGTAAATCAAGCGCAACGTCGAGTACTCTGCCGCTGACACAACGAATAAGCTTGGCCTGGGCATACGGTTCGCATTGAAAATGCAACCCGCGCACAACCCCGCGTTCCGACCGGCTTTCATTGTCCTGCACGAAATTGACATCGCCGACTTTCTCCCGAAATTCGCGCGAGTTATAACTCTCAAAAAAATAGCCTCGAGAGTCGGCAAAAACCCGTGGCTTGATAATCACAAGCCCCGGGATAGAGGTTTCAATTACTTCCATTTGCAAGTTTCTGAAGATATTGACCATACTGGTTGCGGGCCATAGGTTCTGCCAGCTCGAGGAGCTTCCGGCGCGAAATCCACCCATTACTATAGGCGATGCCTTCAAGACAGGCAATTTTCAATCCCTGACGTTTCTCGAGCACCTCTACGTAGATAGAAGCCTCGGCAAGCGAGTCATGGGTACCGGTGTCGAGCCATGCGAAGCCCCGGGGCAAAGTCAACACCCTGAGGTCGCCGTCTTCGAGAAACCTGCGGTTGACCGACGTGATTTCCAGTTCTCCACGCGCCGACGGCTTGACCCCGGCGGCGATATCAACGACCCGGTTGGGATAAAAATACAATCCGACAACGGCATAATTACTCCGCGGTTCGCAGGGCTTCTCTTCAATCGAGATGCAGTTGCCCTCAGCGTCAAATTCGACCACGCCATAGCGCTCGGGATCATTCACACGATAGCCGAACACCGTTACCCGATCCTCACACTCAGTTGCGGCCACGGCCCTCTGCAGAAGTTCCTGAAAACCTGCGCCGTGGAAGATATTATCGCCGAGCACCAGACAGACGGAATCGTCGCCGATAAACTCGCGCCCGATAATAAACGCCTGGGCAAGCCCGTCGGGCGACGGTTGCTCGGCATACTCGAGTCTGATTCCGAAATCGGAACCGTCGCCGAGCAGACGTCGGAACCCCGGCAGGTCCTCAGGGGTGGAGATAACAAGAATCTCGCGAATTCCGGCGAGCATCAGTGCCGACAACGGATAGTAGACCATCGGCTTGTCATAAATCGGGAGCAACTGCTTGCTGACCCCCTTCGTAATCGGATAGAGGCGCGTGCCTGTGCCCCCGGCCAAAACTATACCTTTCATTCCGCAAATTTACGCATTATTCCCCAAACTTCCACTCCCCGCATCGCCAAAAAGTCATCCCCCTGCTCATGAACTGCTTACAGCAGACGCTACGCGCCTCCGTGCCGTAGCGGCGCCCAACATATCGGTCATATCCCTTGCTCGCTGACAATCAGAGGAGGAGCAGGGCGAGGCGGTAGGTCAGCAGGGCGATGATCCAGGCGAGCAGGGTGTTGTAGAGGGCGGCGAAAGCACCGTATTTCCAGGAGCCGGCCTCTTTGGTAATGGCAACTATTGTTGCGATGCAGGGGCAGTAGAGCAGGATGAACACGAGGAAAGCCAGAGCCGAGGCCGGCGTGAAGTCGGGAGCGCCTGCGGGGGGTTGCGGGGAGGTCAGTTTCTTGCCGAGGTCGGCGGCGCTGATTTCGTCTTCGCTGCCGGAGTAGAGAACGCCGAGGGTGCTGACAACAATCTCCTTGGCCGGAATGCCGGCAATAGCGGCGACGGTTGCACGCCAGTGCATGCCGACGGGCTCCATCACGGGGTTGACGGCCTTGCCGACCATTTCGAGCCAGGAGTCCTGCTGCGGGTCGTCCTGATTTCCGCGGGGGAAGTAGCTGAGCGCCCAGACAATGATGCAGGCCACGAGGATTATGCCGCCCATTTTCTGGAGATATTGCTTGCCTTTGGCCCAGGTGTGGCGCACGGTAGCCTTCATTGTCGGGACGCGATAGGGCGGCAGTTCCATGACGAAGGGGGTCTCGTCCGTGGGCCAGACAAAGCGGCGGAGCAGGCGGGCGGTCAGCATCGCCGCGGCAACGCCCAGGGCATAGAGGGCGAAGAAGACAAGCGCGGCATGGGCCGAGAAGAACGTGCCTATGAGCAGCAGATAAATGGGCAGGCGCGCCGAGCAACTCATGAAGGGATTGATGAGTATGGTTATCAGGCGCGACGTGCGGCTTTCAATCGTACGGGTGGCCATGACGGCGGGGACGTTGCAGCCGAAACTCATCAGAAGAGGAATGAAACTCTTGCCGTGGAGACCGATGCGGTGCATGGAGCGGTCCATGATGAATGCCGCGCGGGCCATGTAGCCCGAGTCTTCCATAAAGGAGATGCAGGCATAGAGAATCAGGATATTCGGGAGAAAGACAATGACGCTGCCGACGCCGCCGATGATGCCGTCGGCAATGAGGTCTTTGAGCGGACCGTCGGGGAAACGGGCGTCAACGAGCCGGGCGAGCCAATCGACTCCGCTCTCAATCCAATCCATCGGATACTGGCCGACACTGAACGTCAGCCAGAAAATAAAGAACATGATTCCGAGAAAGAGCGGAATGCCGAAGAGACGGTTGGTCACGAATGCGTCGATGATCGAAGTCGTGCGGGTCGACGAACGCGTTTCTCCGCTCATGGTCTCGGCGAGGGCGCCGTCGATGAAGCCATATTTCTCTGCGGCAATGGCCGATGCCACGTCTTCGTGCATACGCTCCTCGATGAGTTTGCGGCCGCGGTCGCGCAGAGTGCATAGCTCAACATAGTACGGTTTGCCGCGAAACAGGCTTTCGGTCTCGGGGTCGCTCTCGAGAAACTTCAGCGCCAGATAGCGGGCAGCGAACTTGGGGGGAACGGAAGTATCGGCCTTTATGATACTTTTTATCGGCTCGAGCGAGCGGGTGATGTCGTCGCCGAGGGTAACGTGGACGTGGCGCACTTTGGACTCGCGGCCCTCATAGACGCGGATAATCGTGTCGAGCAGGTCATGCATGCCGCGGCCGGTCTTGCTGACGGTCGGCACCATCGGCACCCCGACCATGGCGCCGAGCAGCTCATAGTCGAGCACGCAGCCCGATGCCTCGAGTTCGTCAAACATGTTGAGAGCCACGACCATGGAGCGGTCCATATCGATAAGCTCGGTGGTCAGGTACAGATTGCGTTCAAGATTGGAGGAGACGACGACATTGACAATGACGTCGGGGGTCTCGGCAGCGAGATAGCGGCGCACATAAAGTTCCTCGGGCGAGTATGCGGCAAGCGAGTATGTTCCCGGCAGGTCAACGACGTTGAAGCGGTAACCGCAATAGTCAAACGAGCCCTTTTTAGCCTCGACCGTGACTCCGGAGTAGTTGCCGACGTGTTCCGTGGCGCCCGACAGGGAGTTGAACATCGACGTCTTGCCGCAGTTGGGGTTGCCGATGAGGGCGATATTGATTGTGTGGCGGCGGCTCTCGAGGGTCGGGAGGAGTTCGTCGGCCTCGTTGTCGGCCAGGCGGGTCACGGTGTCGGGGGGGTCGCCGACAATCCCGTCGGCAGCCTCGACGACCTCCACGAGCTCGGCCTCGGAGAGGCGCAGCGAGACCTCATAGCCCAACAGGGAATACTTCACGGGGTCTCTCATCGGAGCCGAAAGCACTTTTGTAACCAGCTTGCCGCGCACGAAGCCCATTTCGTTCAACCGCTTGCGGAAAGCACCGTGGCCGAGAATCTTGACCACATATGCCGATTGTCCGTCGCGGAGTTCATTCAATCTCATAAACAGTGTCGACTTTTTAACCTCGCAAAGTTCAAAAAAAAAAGCAACCCCCGCAATACCCTCCGGAGGGTAATTTGCGGGAGTCGCACTATAAGGGGGAAAAATTAAATCAGAGGCGAACCTTGCGGCCGTTGACGATGTAGAGGCCGTGGCCGGCTTTATTGACGCGGCGGCCCTGCAGGTCGTAGATTGTTTCGGCGCCGGCGGCAGCGTCAATCTCGGCGATGCCCGACTTCTCGGTGACGGTCACTTCGCAGGTTGCGGTTGCGGTGCGGCCGTAGTTATCGGTGGCGGTCAGGGTAATCGTGGCCTTGCCCTGAGCTACGGCGGTGATTACGCCCTCTGCGCTGACGGTTGCTACTGCGGCGTCGGAACTGGTGAACTCCTGCGACTCGACGGTAACGTCGTCGCCCTTTGTAATGGTGGCGGTCAGCGTTGCGGTTTCATCTTCAACGAGGGTGATTTCGGTCTTGTCGAGAGCAACGGAGAATTCGCCTTTCTGCACCTTCTTGACGCTCAGAGCGGTCTCGCCGTCAACAGTAACGATATACTTGCCGTCTTCACCGGGTTCAAGCTCGTCGTCACCGTTCTTGACGATGAACTGCTCGTCGCTCTCGGCAGTGAAGGCCACTTCAGTGCCGGCAAACACGGTCAGTGCTTGGGTCAGATCCTCGACCGCAGTGATGCGGTCGGTCGTGGCGGCAACATCGATGCCCTCTTCAACGTCGAAGGTAACGGTATGCGTGACGGGAGTGGTTGCAAGGAAAATCTTCACAACGTCGCCATCTTTCATGTCGAGTGCGTAATTGTTTGAGCCGGAATATTGGGGTTGAACGAGCTCACCGTTGAGATAAACTTCTCCGACGGTAGCAGCGGGATCATACCAGCTGAGCGAGATGGGAAGCATCTCCTTGCGGAAAGCTATTTCGTTATAGCCGGTGGATACTTCGAGCGTCGTGCGGTCATTGTAGCTTCCTCCTCCCATTGCGAAATAGGTGGAGGCAGCGTCCTTATTGTCAATCCAGACAATAGCCTTCAGGTCATAGGTAATCTTGCCGGTGGTGAAGGTAACAACGTCACCCTCCTTGAGGCTGTAACTGGTGGTGTATTCACTCTGAATCGTACCGTTAACGTCAACCGACTCGATAAACGAACCGTTGACAGCCTGCCAGCAAATCACGGTGTTGTTTTCGGGAAGTTCGATTTCATTGTCGCCGGCCTGGAGTTCCCTGATGGTAGCACCGTAACTAACATTGTAGCCGCCGATTCCGAATATGATGTTAGAGGGGTCATCGACCTTGACGGTGGCCTTTATTGTTCCGAGTTTATGGGCCGTGATGCCGAAGGTCACATCATTCATAAGAGTGGTCGAATAGCTGCCGTATACGGAGGTCACGGTGCCGTTGACACGGAACTCATCGACAGCAAAGAGAGCGTCGAAACTGAGCTTGACCGTCTGGCCGGCCTTCAGATTCAGGGTGTAGCCGTCGAAATCCTCAACTTTAACGCCGTCGACCAAGACCTCGCTGACGCAACCGAAGCCATCCTCATTGGTGTAGCTGAAAGTTGCGGTGATATCCTTATCGGGAATGATTGCGGTAATGTCAACCACACAGTTGTCAGTGAGGGATAGGTTATAGGAGCCGTAGTTTGCAACTACCGGCTCGCCGTTAAGCGTGACTTCATAGAGGGGAGTGTTGGTGCTCGAGCAGACGCTGAAGATGGTCTCGGTATTGGGATTGAACTTGATGGTATTCGAACCGTTTTCCAATTCGATGGTTGCATAGTCGCTTTGGCGACGGAGAATCACGCGCTCAGCGTCGTCGACATTGATGGTGGCTGTTGCCGTGCGCGACTCCTCGAGGTTATATGTCGTTACCTTGTAGTTGTTTTGAGCAGTGGAGATGTACTTAGACCATTTTCCGGAATAGATGCTCTCTTCATATTGGGTATCCAAATTTAAAATCGATTGGATTGCCCAGGGCTCAACCGGAGCCATCTCGATTGAGTTGTAACGCTCGACGGTGAAAGAATTGTCGCCGTTGACCAGAGAAATGGTCTCGTTCGTCGTCGTGTTCCGCAACGTAACGTGAGAGGCGTCGTCGATACTGATATTGACAGTAACCGAAGGGTCATTGTACTCGGCGATAAAACTGAACGCCAAATCGCCCAAAACCGTTTCGTCATACTTGTAAAAATATGACGAAGACTCGCCGTTAACGCTATAGCTGCTGATGTACCAGTTGTTGGCACTCTCGAACGAGAGCTTTTGTCCGACCTTACATGTCAGTTCCCTGCCGTTGAAATCGCTGACGCTCTCACCGTCGAGCCGAACATTGGTAATACAACCCTCGCCTCCCGTATTGTATGAAAACGTGACGGTTGCAGGCAGATCGGGGAAAGCCGTAGTGATGTCAATAACGCTGCCATCAGCGATTGTGGCGGTATATTGGCCGTATCTGGCACTGATTTCAGTGCCATCGACAAGTACCTTATAGAATACCTCGCCGTAATCACGGGCTTCGATGGAGACAACCTTTTCAGTAGCGTCTTCGGGATCAAACTTGACGGGGTTGGCGCCATCGGAAAGCGGGATCTCCGAGTAGTCGCTACGCCTCATCAAAACCTTCGAAGCATCGTCAACGTTTACGGTAAAAGTACCCGTGCGCGCCTCGTCGACATTGTAGGTGGTAATGTTATAGGTTTCGGTTTTATAAAAATACGGGTCCCACCGGCCGCCTTCATAAACGTCGCTTTTCTTGCTGTAGCCATTACTGTCGATAATGTCTTTAATGCCCCATGGTTCAACAGTCGAAAACATATAGTACCCGGTAGAGCTCTCAAGCTCGAAGACGAACGAATTGCCTTCGGGATATATATCCTCGTAAGTGCCGTTGTTATACAGGACGCACTTGACGTGAGTCGCGTCGTCAACATTTACTGTCACGGTGAAAGGCTCGGCAGAGGCCACCAGGCCGCCGGCTGCCAACAACGTGCAGAGTAGAATTTTTAACTTTTTCATTTAATGATTGGGTTAGAAATTAGTGAATAATAGATGAGTTTCATTTAACGAGCACCTTACGGCCGTTGATGATGTAGATGCCGTGGGCAGGATTGCTGACGCGGCGACCCTGCAGGTCGTAGATACCGACGGGTGACTCGATGCGGCCGCTCTCGACTTCATCGATGCCGGCCTTATCGACCGAAACACGCTCGGTTGTGAGCAGCAGGTTGGGATAGAGGGCGTTCGACATCACGCACATAACCTTTTCGCTGAACGTGAAGTTGAACGTGGTGACACCGTTTTCAACGGTGTATTCATCGCCTTCGATGAGTTCTTCGCCGACATAGGCACCGTTGTCGGAGTCAAGCGTGGCCTCACCGAGATACCATACATAGGACGTCGGGGTGCCGTCGACATCGGCCTGCGACGAAAGGTCAACCTTGCCGTCGACACACTCGACAGACATCGGCTGCTGCAAACCGTAGAGCAAGACGTTTAGGTTCGGAGCCTCGGCAGTACGCGGAAGGGTCGCGAACGTGAAGCGGTTACCGACAAGGCTAAGGGCCTTCAGGGTCCTGCTGACGGGCGAGAGGTCGATTCGCGAGAGTTGGTTGTAATCGACAAACAGCTGCTCCACGGCGTCGAGGCCTTCGAGGTTGATAGTCTCGAAGAGATTGCCGGTAAGGTAGAGATCCAATAGCACAGGGTTGTTGAACTTGACGTCAGTCAGCTTGTTGTTTGCCAGGTAGAGGTGCGCGAGCGACTTCATCTCCGAAGCGTCGAACGAGGTGAAGGCGTTATCGTCGAGCGAGAGCCACTGCAGAGTGGAGGCATAATTGGAGGCGAAGGGGAAAGACGTGAGCTTGTTTCCGGTGAGGTTAAGCTCCGTGAGCTTGGCGTCGGGAAGGTGGAGACCCTCGGCGGTCAGACCTGCGCCGCCGACGGAGAAAGCGGTGAGACCGGAAAGTTTGGTCACGTCGATGCTGCTCATCGGCACATTATAGATAGAGAAGACGCTCAGGTCGGCAGCGTCGCCATAGGTGTAGATTTTCGCTTCGGCACCCTTGACCGAGGTGAAGTTATAGATTGCAATGGCATCGGAATTGAAAGGATATTCCATAAATTCGGTGCCGTCGCCGCGCCAATCGATATAGAGGGCCAGGTCCTTGTGGCCGCGCAGAATAATCTCGCCGTCAGTGGCAGCAGTGGCGGTGAAAGTTGCAATCACGTTGGTCGGAGCACCCACGACGGTTACCGGCGTGGTTGTCAGAGTGAGTCCGGGGAATGCCGGGTTGGTCATTTCGCAATAGACCGAGCCGAGGTTCTCGTCGAGGAAGCGGGTACCGCCGTCGACGCAGTCAATGTCGACGCCCTGCACCAGAACGGTGCCGTCGGCCTTTTTCCACACGAATTCGGTGCCGATACCATCGACAATCCGGTTCTGGGCAGTGAGGTTCACTGCCGGGGCGGTAGCCTGAAGCGCTATGGGTTTGAGCGGAGAGTAAACATACTCGCAATCGATATCAGAGCGCAGAGGCAGGGTTGCCAGCGTAAGATTTGTGTTGCTGACGTTGAAATATTCAAGCGCCGTGAACTCATCGAGTTTCAGTGAGGTCAGGGGGTTACCGCTGACGTCGATGCGGTTGGCATTGACCTGATAAGTCAGTGAGAGTTCGCCTGAAAGAAGATTGTCGGCGATATTGAAGTCAAGAACGTTATCGAACGCCGTCATGGACAATTCGGTGAATTGATTGCCGCTGAGGTCAATGACTTTCAAAGAGCTGCCGGAGCGAAAATCAAGACGGGAGAGGCGGTTGTCGGCGACCTTGAGGGTATTAATCACATTCTTTTCGTAGTCGCCATAGATTCCGAGCAGCGAGAGCTCGAGCAGGTTATTGCCGCTGAGGTCAAGATATTCCAGACAACGGTTATAGCGCAAGTCAATCGAATAAAGTTCGTCATCGGTCAGGCTGAGCTGCTGCAGAGAGGTCGCCGACTTGAGGTCAACGGAATAGACAGCAATTCCGTCGAGGGCCAGGGCGGTGAGGTCATTGCCCTCGGGCATATAGATGCTCGGGCGGCCATGATAGCCTTCGGGGGCAGTGATGGTCACCTCACTGAGGGCATCGATTCCGGCCGACTTGGTGGTATATTCGAGGCGGGTGCCCTCGTCGAAGTCAATGATGAAAGTCTTGGGGTTGGTTTCGGAGGCTCCGGCAACGCCGACATTGAGGTTGAACGTCATTTTAGAGCCGTCGATATTGAGGCTGACCATCTTCGATGGCTGTCCGACCTCGTCGACGGGCTTGACCATGAAACGAGTGGTCGACAGGTCATATTCATTGAGAATGTCATTGGAGAAAACAACGTAGACAGAGTCGGCAACGGCCGTATTGAACGAGATCTTGCCGTCGGCATATGTGTAGTTCGAGGCATCGAGCTCAACGGCGTCGCCGGTGAAAGGTTTGCGCATTACTTTTGCAGTGGTTTCCGTTCCTTCGCGGAGCACTCGGGCGCTGAGATCGAGGGTCTGCCCGACACCGAGCACACGGTCTACGGGCATTGCGCGCTGCAGGTAGTAATATTCGCCCCAGGTTGTAGTCGGCAACGGGAGGGTTGCGATGTCCATGTCGTTGTTCGACAGGTCAACACTGTAAAGGTTTACGTTGGCGGTCAAATCGAGCTTCGTCAGCTTATTGTCATTGAGGCTGAGGTTCTGGAGCTCGGTGTTCTTGCTGAGGTCAACGTCAGTCAAATTATTGCCTGTCAGGCTGAGGAAAAAGAGTTCCGGGTTATAGGTCAGGTCAATGACGTCCATCTTTACGTCGGTGTTGATGGAGCCGCTGGAATGACCGGCCATGAGATATAGCAGATTCGGATTATGCGAGAGGTCGAGTGTCTTTACCCGGCTCTCCGAGACATTGAGGCTGGTGAGGCTCTCGTTCTTGGAAACATCGATGGTCTCCACGGCTGTCATCTCGACGCTGAGCGACCGGAGTTTGGGGCAGCCCGTCGGGTCAATGGTCTTCAGTCCGGTGGTGTGGTAAGCATCGAACACAACGAGTTCAGGATAGTCGCTGATGTTCAGATTCGGGTCGATATTGTCAATGATGTCGACTTCAAGAATCTGAAGATCGGGCTTCGGGGTGCCGACAATCAGGGGCGTCTCGGATGTGAACGGGTTGTCGGTAAGGTAGATGGCACTGAGTTTGGTGAACGGGGTCAGGTCGAGGCTGCGCAGAGCGTTATGTTCCAACGAGAGAATCTCGAGATTGGTGCACTGCGCCATGTCGATATCGGTAATGTAGCCGCCGTCAAGCACGAGAACGTCGATTTTCGAGGCATCGCCGTAGATTTTGATGACCCCTTCGGCGTTTGCGCGCACAGGGACCCATGTGCCTTGCCATTCGCCGGTCGAGGTATCGATATTGGCAACTTCTACTTCGAGCTCATTTTTTCCGGCACCTGTATCGATGTCATAATAGCCGGGTTCGGTGGCACCGATGAGAATCGAGAACAGGTTGGATTCGCCTACCTCGGTGTAGGCCGCCGAGTGGAAAGTGATAATCGGCTGCTCGTCGTCCTGGGCCGATGCAGCCATCGGGAGAAGGCAGGCGAGAGCCGCCTTGATGAACTTAGTCATATTCTTATCGTGTGTGAAAACTATTTTACTGCTATTTTGCTTGAATGCTTGCCGTTGACGGTCATGATATAGACCCCGGCGGGAAGCGATGAAAGGTCGGCGGTGAGTTCGTCGCCGTCGGCATGGAGAGCGAGCACGCGGCGTCCGTCGGCGGAATGAAGCACAACGTCGAGGTTGCGGGCCGTGCCGAGGAAGACGGTATACACGTTCGGGCCCTCGGAGGTCAGTATGAGGCGGTCGTTGTCGGCGCTGATGTTGTCGAGACCGGCATCATACATGCGTATAGCCTCTTTCAGACCGCCGACAACATTGAATTTTCCGGCTCCCCAACGCTTGGGGTCGTCGGCTTTCACGGCGTCGTCAACAATAGCGGTCTTGGCAATGATTTCCTGAACGTCGGCAACGGTCAGGTCGGGATTGGCCTCAAGCCAGAGGGCAATCCCGCCGGCAACGAAGGGAGTAGACATCGACGTGCCGACCTCCTGCTTCCAGAGGTTCGTTCGGGTCTCCTCATCGAGGCGCGCCGAGCAGGCATAGTTGATGTCTTTTTCACTCATTTGTCTGGCATAGGGCCAGGAGATGGAGCTGATAATCGCCGCACCGGGGCCGCAGACGGTCGGCAGAGAGCGACCGTCGAGCGTGGTACCGTAGGAGCTGAAGCCGCTGATATGGTCAACGATGAAGCCGTCGCCTTCATAGCGCGAAGTGCCTCCGTCGAGGCAATTCCAGGTATTGCGCGTATTGTAGGAACCGACAACGATGGTATTCTTAGCCATAGCCATGTCGGAGATTGTGCCGTCGGTAGAACCGTCGGTAAAGCCCTCGACGCCGTAGTTGTCCATCCATGTGTTTAGACCGTCGCAATAACAGTAGATTGTCTGTCCTGGCTTACCGACGACCTCGAAGCCGAGCACGTAATTGTCGTCGATATTTGTTTCGGAGTTATCGAGCACATAGTAATCAACCATGCCGTAGTAGCGACCGGTCTGCTCGTCGATCTTGGCGCCTACGCCGACATAACCCATCGAGTAGGCCTTGAGGAACTGCGGGGCGCCGACAACGTCATCATCGGTAATCTGGAAGTCCGTGCTGGTATAGTACGTGCCGATATTCTCACCGGCGATGGGCATATTGTAAGCCGAGCGGTAGTTGCGTTCCTTGTTATATATCACCGCTTTGAGTTCAAAAGGAGTATCGTCGGCACTCCAGACCTCCACACTGCCGTTGCGGAAGTAGCCGCTGCCCTCTACCTCGGGATCATACTGGTAGTAGTAGGGGTAGATAAACGTTTTCATCGTCTGATCCTCTTCAGTGAAGGTTTTCTGAAGCGCAATCTTCAGGTCGCCCTCGTTGCCGGCGCTCATGCAGATGATTGCCTCCTTACCGGCTTCGTTGAGATACTGGGCCATCTGAGAGTTAGGGTCATGGGGACCCTGCGAGGAGCCGAGCGACATGTTAAGAACCATCGGCCGATTGGCCCAATAACGGAAATTTAGCAACGACTCGACACCGTAGGCCACGAAGGCATCCTGCAAATCGCCGACACTGGCACACAGGCGGGCCGAAGGAGCTACGCCATAGTAAGGGCAACGCTCAATTTCCTGAAGATTTATGGCTTCGGGAACTGTGGGGTCAGCCCAGGGCGTTCCGACTTTCACGGGGCCGTCATAACCGCCGGCAAGGATGCCGAGGGTATGGGTGGCGTGATAATAGTTTGCATTGTCGGTCGAGAACTGATTGAGGGTCTCATAGTTGAAGTTATCCTCAACCACACTGGTCCCCGCCGAGTTGAGGCGCGCCCAGTAGAGGTATTCTATTCGCGTGCTTCCGTCGGGATAACGGAAGTTGATATGGTGGGCGTCAAGCCCCTGGTCAACAATGCCGGCAATGACGTCCTTGCCGGTGTAATTCTTGGGAAGTCCGAGCGTCTCGGGATTAAAGTGAACGGCGTCAACCTGCGATGCGGCGCGGGCAACGTCCATCTTCGTCGAGAGCTGACGCTGCAGGCTCATGGCCTTCACGCAGGGAAGGGCGGCAACTTCTTCGGCACGCTGAAGCTCAACAAAGCAGACTGCAATTTTTCCGCGACATGCCTTCACTTCAACTCCTGCCTCCTCGAGGTCGGCACGCGTAAAACCCTCGTTGAGAGTAATCAATGCGCCGCGCACGACCGACTCGTCGGCTCCGGCACCGCGACTTGCGGGCGACTTCTGTTCAAACTGGTGCTTGCGGAGCTGCGCAAAGCTATGCAAGTCAAGTCGCTGGCCATAAGCGACGCTAAAATTCAGCGCGATGGCCCACACGAATAATAGTCTTTTCATTAAATAGATATTGTGATATTAACGATGTAATAATGTATGTATCAATGCGCAAAGATAACAATTTCAGCGGAATTGTGCAAATTAAAATGAGTGTTGCAGAACTCCATGTTGAATACATCGGTTCTGCAACACCCTCTTTTCGCTGATTTTAAGCGGCAGGGAATTAGTCTTCGTCGAAGATGGTTTCCACGTCTTCTGACGAGGTCACAACCAGACGCTCATACTCCGGAAGACCGGTACCGGCGGGAATGAGTTTGCCGCAGATAACGTTTTCTTTCATGCCGACGAGCAGGTCGGTCTTGCCCTGGATTGCAGCCTCGTTGAGCACCTTCGTTGTCTCCTGGAATGAGGCGGCGCTGATGAAGCTCGAGGTCTGCAAGGCGGCGCGGGTGATGCCCTGGAGAATCTGTTCGGAGGTTGCGGGCATTGCGTCGCGGACCGTGACGAGCTTGAGGTCCTTGCGCTTGAGCGCGGAGTTCTCGTCGCGGAGGCGGCGGGCGGTGATAATCATGCCGGGTTTTACGTTCTCGCTGTCACCCGAGTCGATGACATACTTCTTGCCCCAAATGCGGTCGTTCTCTTCCTGGAACTCGCGCTTGTCAACGACCTGCTGCTCGAGGAAGCCGGTGTCGCCCGGATCGATAATGTTGACTTTGCGCATCATCTGGCGAACGATAACCTCGAAGTGCTTGTCGTTGATCTTCACGCCCTGCATGCGGTAGACGTCCTGAATCTCGTTGACGATATATTCCTGAACGGCCGTCGGGCCCATGATATTGAGGATATCTTCGGGGGTAATGGCGCCGTCGGAGAGGGCGGTGCCTGCGCGGACGTAGTCATTCTCCTGAACGAGGAGCTGCTTGGTCGTGGGCACGAGGTACTTCTTCTCTTCGCCGAGCTTGGAGGTAACGGTGATCTCGCGGTTGCCGCGCTTAACCTTGCCGAAGTGGACCTCGCCGTCGATTTCGCTGACAATCGCGGGGTTCGACGGGTTGCGGGCCTCGAAGAGCTCGGTCACACGTGGCAGACCGCCCGTGATATCACCGGCGCCTGACTGCGTGCGCGTCATCTTGACGAGGATGCTGCCGGGCTTGACTTCGTCGCCGTCTTCAACCATCAGGTGGGCACCGACGGGAAGAACGTAAGTTATCAGCACATTGCCCTTCGGATCAACGATGTTGGCCTCGGGAGCTTTGGTGCGGTCTTTGCTTTCAATGATAATCTTCTCGGCGTTGCCGGTCTGTTCGTCGGTTTCGGTGCGGTAGGTAACGCCCTCCTCCATGTTGGAGAACTGGATCTTGCCGCCGAATTCCGATACGATAACCGAGTTGAAGGGGTCCCATTCAGCAATGATGTCGCCCTTCTTGACGGCGTCGCCGGCGTGGAAGTAGAGCTTCGAACCGTAGAGAATCGGCGCGGAAGTGAGCATCATTCCCGTGTTGGGGTCATTGATGCGCATTTCGGCAAGACGGCCGATGACAACATCGACGGGTTTGCCGTTGGGGCCGATTTCGTCGGTCGTGACGGTGCGGAGTTCGTCGATTTCGAGCACACCTTCGTAGCGCGAGGTCAGGTTGGACACGGCGGCAACGTTGCTGGCCACGCCACCGACGTGGAACGTACGGAGGGTCAGCTGAGTACCGGGTTCACCGATTGACTGTGCGGCGATGACACCGACGGCTTCGCCCTTTTGGACCATGCGGAGGTTCGAGAGGTTGCGGCCGTAGCACTTGGCGCAGACGCCGCTCTTGCTTTCGCAGGTCAGTACGGAGCGGATTTCCACGCTCTCGATCGGCGAGGCGTTGATGCGGTCGGCAGCGGCGTCATTGATTTCCTCGCCGGCGGCAACGATGATTTCGCCGGTGGTGGGGTCAACGATGTCGTGAACGCTGACGCGACCGAGGATGCGTTCGCCGAGCGAGGCGACGACTTCGTCATTGTTCTTGATTTCTTTGCAGACAAGGCCGCGCAGGGTGCCGCAATCTTCTTCGCGGACAATGACGTCATGGGCAACGTCGACCAGTCGGCGGGTAAGATAACCGGCGTCGGCGGTCTTCAGTGCCGTATCCGCAAGACCCTTACGGGCACCGTGGGTCGAGATGAAGTACTCAAGCACGCTCAGGCCCTCTTTGAAGTTCGCAAGAATCGGGTTTTCGATAATCTGACCGCCTTCGGCACCGCTCTTCTGAGGCTTGGCCATAAGACCACGCATACCTGATAGCTGACGGATCTGGTCTTTGGAACCACGGGCGCCGGAGTCAAGCATCATGTAGACGGGATTGAAGCCCTGCTGGTCGGCGGCGAGCTGCTTCATCAGGGTGTTGGCGAGCTCGGAGTTGACGTGGGTCCAGATATCGATAATCTGATTGTAGCGTTCGTTGTTGGTAATGAAGCCCATCGAGTAGTTGTTCATGACTTCCTCGACCTGCTCGTAGCCTTTCTGGACCATCGCTTCCTTCTCAGCCGGGATAATCACGTCGCCGAGGTTGAAGCTCAGACCGCCTTTGAAGGCCATGTAGTAGCCGAGGTTCTTGATGTCGTCGAGGAACTGGGCAGAACGTGGAATACCGCAGGTTTTGATAACCTTCGAGATGATGTCGCGCAGGCTCTTTTTCGAGAGGATGGTGTTTACGTAGCCAATCTCTTTCGGAACGTAGCGGTTGACCAGGATGCGGCCGACGGAGGTCTGATCTACCATGCGGCTGACGGGGTTACCGTTTTCGTCGACGTCGTCAACAACGACCGAGATGGGGGCATGGAGCGTCACGCGGCCTTCGTTGTAGGCGATTTCAGCCTCTTCGGGACCGTAGAACTTATAGCCCTCGCCCTTGTCGCCGGGACGCAGCTTGGTGATATAGTAGAGGCCGAGGACCATGTCCTGCGAGGGCACGGTGATAGGCGAACCGTTGGCGGGATTGAGAATGTTGTGGGCGCCGAGCATCAACATCTGGGCTTCGAGGATTGCCTCGTTGCCCAAAGGAAGGTGCACGGCCATTTGGTCACCGTCAAAGTCGGCGTTGAAGGCCGTACATGCCAGCGGGTGGAGCTGGATTGCCTTGCCTTCGATCATCTTGGGCTGGAATGCCTGGATGCCGAGACGGTGAAGTGTCGGGGCACGGTTAAGCAGAACGGGGTGGCCCTTCATGACGTGCTCGAGAATATCCCAGATAACCGGTCCCTTGCTGTCGACCATCTTCTTTGCAGACTTGACGGTCTTCACGATGCCGCGCTCGATTAGCTTGCGGATAACGAAGGGTTTGTAGAGCTCGGCAGCCATGTATTTGGGTATGCCGCACTCGTGCATCTTGAGTTCGGGGCCGACAACAATTACCGAACGCGCCGAGTAGTCGACACGCTTGCCGAGCAGGTTCTGACGGAAGCGTCCGGCCTTGCCCTTGAGCGAGTCGGAGAGCGACTTCAGCGGACGGTTGGCTTCAGACTTGACGGCCGACGACTTGCGGGAGTTGTCGAGCAGCGAGTCAACGGCTTCCTGAAGCATACGCTTCTCGTTGCGGAGAATAACTTCGGGAGCCTTGATTTCAACCAGACGCTTCAGGCGGTTGTTGCGGATGATGACGCGACGGTAGAGGTCATTGAGATCAGACGTTGCAAAGCGGCCGCCATCGAGGGGAACAAGCGGGCGCAGTTCCGGCGGAATAACCGGCACGGCCTGAAGAATCATCCATTCGGGCTTGTTCCGGCCCTTCGACATGCGGAAGCTCTCAACGACCTGAAGGCGTTTGAGGGCGTCGGTCTTGCGCTGCTGCGAGCCTTCGTTGTTGGCCTGCTCGCGCAGCTGATATGAAAGGTCATCGAGGTTTATGCGCTGCAGAAGGTCCTGAATGGCCTCGGCACCCATTTTGGCAATGAACTTGTTGGGGTCGGTGTCCTCCAACAGGGAGTTATCCTTCGGGAGGTTGTCGACAATCTGGAAATATTCTTCCTCGGTCAGCAGTTGCAGCGGCTCGACGGGCTCGTCGTTGAGAGTGGCGGGACCGGGCTGCACGACGATGTAACGCTCGTAGTAGATGACCGCATCGAGCTTCTTCGAGGGGAGACCGAGCAGGTAACCGATTTTATTGGGCAGGGAGCGGAAATACCAGATGTGGGCAACGGGAACCTCGAGTTTGATATGGCCGCAGCGCTCGCGACGCACCTTCTTCTCGGTCACCTCAACGCCACATCGGTCGCAGACGATGCCCTTATAGCGGATGCGCTTATACTTGCCGCAATGACATTCGTAGTCCTTTACGGGACCGAAAATGCGCTCGCAGAACAAGCCGTCGCGCTCGGGCTTGTATGTGCGGTAGTTGATGGTCTCGGGCTTGAGTACCTCGCCGCTGGACTTCTCCAAAATTTCCTCGGGCGATGCAAGTCCGATGGTGATTTTGGTGAAGGCTGTTTTAGATTTGGGGTTATCTTTTTTAAATGCCATAATTGTATCTATAAATTTTCGGTCGCGAAAATTCGGGTTAGGGTTGATTTCTGAGGGAGGGCAAGGGTTAAAGTACCGGAATCATTCCATAACCTTTAACCCTTAACCCATAACCCGGCTTTCACGAGAGCGAAAGTTGATATATCAGTCCAGGGTGATGGAGAGACCGAGGCCGCGGAGTTCGTGGAGCAACACGTTGAGCGACTCGGGGATGCCGGCCTGCGGCATGCTGTCGCCCTTGACGATTGCTTCATAGGCTTTTGAACGTCCGGTAACGTCGTCAGACTTGATGGTCAGAATTTCCTGAAGGATGTGCGATGCGCCGAATGCCTCGAGCGCCCATACTTCCATCTCACCGAAACGCTGGCCGCCGAACTGTGCCTTACCGCCCAAAGGCTGCTGGGTAATCAGCGAGTACGGGCCGATAGAGCGTGCGTGCATCTTGTCTTCAACCATGTGGCCGAGTTTGAGCATGTAGATGACGCCTACGGTTGCGGGCTGGTCAAAGCGTTCGCCGGTGCCGCCGTCATAGAGGTAGCACTTGCCGTAGCGCGGAAGTCCGGCTTTGTCGGTCCAGGCATTGAGGTCGTCGAGACTCGCGCCGTCGAAAATCGGCGTTGCGAACTTCTCGCCGAGTTCGCGGCCGGCCCAGCCGAGCACGGTCTCGAAGATCTGACCGAGGTTCATACGCGAAGGCACACCCAGAGGGTTCAGACAGATGTCGACCGGAGTGCCGTCGGCAAGGAAAGGCATGTCTTCCTGACGCACGATGCGCGAGACGATACCCTTGTTTCCGTGGCGGCCGGCCATTTTGTCGCCGACGCTGATCTTACGCTTCTTGGCAATGTAGACCTTGGCCAGTTGCATTATGCCGCTGGGGAGTTCGTCGCCGATGGAGATGTCATATTTCTTGCGGCGGAGCTCGGCATCGATCTCCTTGCTCTTGCGCAGATAATTGACAATGGTGGCGCGGATGAGGTCATTCTTATGGGCATCGACCGTCCACTTTGAGAGGTTGACCGTGTCGTAGTTGATGTCGCGGAGAACTGCGGCCGAGAACTTCTGGGCCTTAGGGATCACGTCGACACCGAGGAAGTCCTTGACGCCCTGACTCGACTTGTTCTTCGTCAGCTCCATGAGCTTGCGCACGAGCTCTTCTTTGAGTTTCGACTGAAGTTCTTCATATTCTTCGTCGAGCTTGGGAAGCAGAACATTATTGCGGGTCTTGGATGTCTTGGCGGCTTTTGCGAACAGGTTCGTGCCGATAACCACGCCTTTGAGCGACGGGGTTGCACGCAGCGAGGCGTCCTTGACGTCGCCGGCCTTGTCGCCGAAGATTGCGCGGAGCAGCTTCTCTTCGGGAGTGGGGTCGCTCTCGCCCTTCGGGGTGATTTTACCGATCAAGATGTCGCCGGGAATCACGTGGGCGCCGACGCGGATAATGCCGCGCTCGTCGAGGTCTTTGGTGGCATCTTCGCTGACATTGGGGATATCGTTGGTCAGCTCCTCCATGCCGCGCTTGGTCTCGCGCACTTCGAGCTGATATTCATCTACGTGGACCGAAGTCAGGATATCCTCGCGGACCATGCGCTCGTTGAGCACGATGGCATCCTCATAGTTATATCCCTTCCAGGGCATGAAAGCAACCTTCAGGTTGCGGCCCAGAGCGAGCTCGCCGTTCTCGGTAGAGTAGCCTTCGGTAAGAATCGTACCCTTCTCAACGCGGTCTCCCACGTTGCAGATTGGACGGAGGTCGATCGTTGTGCTCTGGTTGGTTTTGCGGAACTTGGGCAACGAGTATTCCTTGACGGAGCTCTCGAAAGCAACGAATTCCTCCTCTTCGGTGCGGTCATAGCGGATGCGGATGGTCGTGGCGTCAACGAACTCAACGGTTCCGGCGCCTTCGGCCATGACTTGAGTGCGACTGTCGCGGATGAGCTGGCCTTCCAGACCGGTGCCCACGATGGGGGCTTCGGAGCGCATCAGAGGAACGGCCTGACGCATCATGTTCGAACCCATGAGGGCGCGGTTTGCGTCATCGTGTTCCAGAAAGGGGATGAGCGAGGCGGCGATAGAGGCGATCTGGGTCGGCGACACGTCCATAAGTTCGACCTGGTCGGGAGCGACAACGGGGAAGTCGGCGTCCTGACGGGCCTTTACACGCGAGCGGATGAAAGTACCGTCGTCATTAAGCGGAGCGTTGCCCTGCGCAATGATTTTGTTTTCTTCCATCTCCGCGGTCAGGTAGACAACTTCGTCGTTGTTGAGGTTCACCCGGGCATTCTCAACCTTGCGGTAGGGGGTCTCGATGAAGCCGAGGTTGTTGATCTTCGCATAGACACAGAGGCTCGAAATCAGACCGATGTTCGGGCCTTCAGGGGTCTCGATCGGACAAAGACGGCCATAGTGGGTATAGTGAACGTCTCGGACCTCGAAGCCTGCGCGCTCACGCGTCAGGCCACCGGGGCCGAGAGCCGACATACGGCGCTTGTGGGTAATCTCGGCCAGCGGGTTGGTCTGGTCCATGAACTGACTCAGGGCGTTGGTGCCGAAAAACGAGTTGATTACCGACGAAATGGTTTTGGCGTTAATCAGGTCGATGGGCGTAAACACTTCATTGTCGCGCACGTTCATGCGCTCGCGGATTGTGCGGCTCATACGGGCCAGGCCGACCGAGAACTGATTGTAGAGCTGCTCGCCGACAGTGCGTACGCGACGGTTCGACAGGTGGTCGATATCATCGACGTCTGCTTTCGAGTTAATCAGCTCGATGAGATATTTGATGATGGCAACGATGTCTTCCTGCGTCAGGACGCGGACATTCATCGGGGTGCTGAGGCCAAGTTTCTTGTTGAGGCGATAGCGGCCAACCTCTCCCAGGTCATAGCGTTTCTCGCTGAAGAAGAGGTTCTGGATCACTTCGCGTGCGGAGGCCTCATCCGGCGGCTCGGCGTTGCGCAGCTGCCTGTAGATGTATGCAATGGCCTCCTTCTCGGAATTGGTTGGGTCCTTCTTGAGGGTGTTGAAGATAATGGCGTAGTCCGAAGGGTTGGCGGTTTCCTTGCGCAGGAGAATGTGGCTGACGCCGCTGTCGAGAATAGCCTCGATGCCCTCTTCGGTCAACACGGTGTCACGCTCGAGCACCACCTCGTTGCGCTCAATGGTCGAAACCTCGCCCGTTGCTTCATCGACGAAGTCCTCTACCCACGTGCGCAGAACGCGCGCGCCGAGCGTGCGGCCAACGGCTTGTTTGAGGTTCTGTTTGGTTACCTTAACCTCCTCGGCCAGATCGAAAATGTCAATGATATCCTTGTCGGTTTCCAGACCGATGGCACGCAGAAGAGTCGTCAGGGGAAGTTTCTTCTTACGGTCAATGTAGGCATACATGACATTGTTGATGTCCGTTGCAAACTCTATCCAGCTGCCGCGGAAAGGGATGATTCGGGCGCTATAGAGCTTCGTGCCGTTGGCGTGGACGCTCTGGCCGAAGAATACGCAGGGAGAGCGGTGTAGCTGCGACACGACGACGCGTTCCGCACCATTGATGACGAACGTGCCCTTGTCGGTCATGTAGGGGATTTGACCGAGATAAACGTCCTGGACTACGGTGTCGAAGTCTTCATGGTCAGGGTCGGTGCAGTAGAGCTTCATCTTCGCCTTCAATGGCACGGAGTAGGTCAGTCCGCGGGTCAGACACTCGTCAATCGAGTAACGCGGAGGATCTATATAATAGTCGAGAAACTCCAGAACGAAGTTATTGCGCGTGTCGGCAATGGGGAAGTTCTCTGAAAACACCTTGTACAATCCCTCGTTGTTGCGCTCCTCCGGGGCGGTGTCAAGCTGCAGGAAGTCGTGGAACGACTGGAGCTGCACCTCCAGGAAGTCGGGATAGGGAAGGGGATTTTTTACCGTCGCAAAATCAACGCGCGGCTTGTTTTCGGTTACAGACATCTAAATAACTGTGTTGGAAAGGTTTGGATTGGAGATGAGAGGAAATGGAAGTAAGACACAATTAGGCTAAGTATCCGCGGCTTAGCGGATACTTAACCTAAATACCTGAGTTACAGGCAATCTTATTTCAGCTCAACTTCAGCGCCGGCTTCCTCAAGCTGCTTCTTGAGGCCCTCGGCGTCTGCCTTGGCGAGGCCTTCCTTCACTACGGAGGGAGCGCCGTCAACCATTTCCTTAGCCTCCTTGAGGCCCAGGCCGGTGAGTTCCTTAACGAGCTTCACAACTGCGAGCTTGCTTGCGCCGGCGTTCTTAAGAACTACGTCGAAAGCGCTCTTTTCTTCAACGGCTGCGCCTGCAGCTGCGGGGCCGGCTGCTACTGCAACTGCTGCAGCGGCGGGTTCAATGCCATACTCGTCTTTGAGGATCTGAGCGAGTTCGTTCACTTCCTTAACGGTGAGGGTTACGAGTTGTTCTGCGAAAGCTTTTAAATCTGCCATTTTCGTATGTATTTAAGTTTGTTATTGACTTGTTTGGTTTATTAGCTGGATTGTGGCTATATTGGGTAGGTTTAGCCTTCCTTTTTCGAGAGCGTTTCGAGTATGCCGTGGAGCTTCGTACCGCCCGAGGTAAGAGCGCTGACAACGTTCTTGGCGGGAGACTGAAGCAGAGCCACAACGTCGGCAATGAGTTCGTTCTTGCTCTTGATGGCGCAGAGGGTGTCGAGCTGGTCAGCGCCCATGTAGACGGTTTCCTCGACGTATGCAGCCTTCAGAGCGGGCAGCGTCTCATCTTTCTTTACGAAGTCCTTAATCAGCTTGGCGGGAGCGTTGCCCGTATTGGAGCACATCAGGGTGGTTGCACCCTTCAAAGCACCGTAGAGCTCGGAGTAGTCGCCTTCCATCGTTTCGAGGGCCTTGTGGAGAAGAGTGTTCTTAACCACTACCATCTTCACATCGGCCTGCGAGCAGGCGCGACGGAGCGCGCTGGTCTTTTCGGCGTTCAGTCCGTTGGTTTCCACCAAGTAGAAGCAGCTATACTCCTTGAGAGTCTCGGTGATGTTGGCAATGATAGTTGCCTTTTCTTCCTTTCTCATTGTGTAGTATCGGTGTTATAGTTTGGTGGATTATTCGTCTACGCTCTTTGCGTCAATCTTGATGCCGGGGCTCATGGTCGACGACAGGTAGATGCTCTTGATATACGTGCCCTTTGCGGCGGAGGGCTTGAGGCGAATGAGGGTGTTGATGAACTCGCGGGCGTTCTCCTTGATTTTCTCAGGGGGGAACGATACCTTGCCGATCGAGCTGTGAACAATACCGTTCTTGTCGACCTTGAAGTCAATCTTACCTTTCTTCACTTCCTCTACTGCCTTGGCAACGTCAACGGTCACGGTGCCGCTCTTGGGGTTAGGCATCAGGCCGCGCGGACCGAGAATACGGCCGAGAGCACCAATCTTACCCATGATAGCGGGCTGGGTGATGATAACGTCGACGTCGGTCCAACCACCCTTGATCTTGGCGATATACTCGTCGAGACCGACATGGTCGGCGCCGGCAGCCTTGGCGGCAGCCTCAGCTTCGGGTGCGCAAAGCACCAGGACGCGGATTTCTTTTCCGGTGCCGTGGGGCAGGGTTACCACGCCACGCACCATTTGATTAGCCTTGCGAGGGTCAACACCGAGGCGGACGTCAATGTCAAGCGAAGCGTCGAACTTGGCGTAGTTTACTTCCTTTACCAGTTCGGATGCCTCTGCGAGAGTGTACGCTTTCCCGGCCTCGATCTTCTCAGCAGCGAGCTTTTGATTTTTGGTCAATTTTGCCATGTTGCGAAAAAGTCTTAATTAGTTATTACCGGGGAATTCGCCTTTGACGGTGATACCCATGCTTCTGGCCGTACCGGCAACCATGCGCATTGCCGATTCTACAGAGAAACAGTTCAAATCAGGCATTTTGTCTTCTGCAATAGTCTTGATCTGCTCCCATGTCACTTCGGCAACCTTGACGCGGTTAGGCTGAGCCGAGCCGCTTTTTTTCTTGGTAACCTCGAGTAACTGGATGGCAACCGGCGGGGTCTTGACGATGAAGTCAAAGCTCTTGTCCGTATAGTAAGTGATTACTACAGGGAGAACCTTACCGGCTTTGTCCTGGGTGCGGGCGTTGAACTGCTTGCAAAACTCCATGATGTTGATGCCCTTAGAGCCCAAAGCGGGACCTACTGGCGGAGAGGGATTGGCTGCGCCACCCTTGATTTGCAATTTGATCTGTCCAGCAATTTCTTTAGCCATTGTGTTACAATAATTAGAAGATTGTGGGTTTATTCTGACTGCGCTTCTTTCTTTACCTGACAGAATTCACTAACGTTAAACGAGGCCGGATTCGTAACCATCCGCCCTCTCATGCAGTTATTCCTTATCGGTTGAAAAGTCGCGCTCTACTTGCGAATTGTCGAGTTCCAAAGGAGTTTTTCGACCAAACACTTTGACCATCACTTTCAGCTTCTTCTTCTCGCGGTTAACTTCCTCGATTTCACCGATGAAGCTTGCGAACGGTCCGCTGATAACCTTAACGCTCTCGCCAACCATATAGTCGTTGATGCCGTCCTCCAGGGGGTCTTGATTCATCTCGTCGACCTGACCGAGCATGCGCTTGACATCGGCTTCCCGCAGGGGCAGAGGGTCTGAACCCTTCTCGCGGCCGCGCAAAAAGTCAATGACATTAGTAGTGTTAGCCAGCACATACTGAGCCTCACCCGTGGGCTGGGCCTCAATGAACACGTAGCCGCTATAGAGATTGCGCTCCTTAACGACTTTCTTGCCGTTGCGAACGGTCAGAACTTTTTCCGTCGGAATGAGCACCTGAAAGAGGTAATTGCCCATGTCGGTGTTGCGCATCTGCGCTTCGAGCACCTCCTTGACTTTCGCCTCTTTGCCGGAAATGGCGCGGAGCACATACCAAGCACGCGGAAGCGGCTTTTTGACGTTCTGGTCCTTGCTTGTTGCAGCTGACATAGTTAGAATGCGGGTCAGTGAGTTGTTAGACGTTAGGGGAGTGGTAATCGATTAGCTCTTGAGGCTATAAATCAGCTTCATGAGATTCTCAACTATGGTATCCATGCCCCAAATCACCAGTGCGATAATAATGGAAGCGATCAGCACGATGATAGAGCTTTTAACCAGCTGGGTCTTGGTAGGCCAAGAAGTCTTATACCGAAGCTCGGTGTAAGACTCTTGAAGATCCGTAAGTAGTTTCAGTTTTTTCATTTCAGTTTATTTTAGCACGGGAAGAGAGGCTCGAACTCCCGACACCTGGTTTTGGAGACCAGTGCTCTACCGACTGAGCTATTCCCGTATATAGAAGGAAACCGGGCCTCGGGTATCAAGGACCCGAAGGCCCGGTTTTCAATGGTTTTATCCGTTGGTGCGACTATCGGATTAGTCGAGAATGTCGGTAATCTGACCGGAACCTACGGTGCGACCGCCTTCACGGATTGCGAAACGCAGGCCCTTGTCGCAGGCTACCGGGCTGATGAGTTCAACGGTGATTTCAACGTGGTCACCGGGCATTACCATTTCAACGCCTTCGGGAAGGGTGATTTCACCGGTAACGTCGAGTGTGCGGATGTAGAACTGAGGACGGTAGTGGTTACCAAAGGGAGTGTGACGGCCGCCTTCCTCTTTCTTGAGAACATAAACAGAAGCTTTGAACTTGCTGTGGGGCTTAACGACTCCGGGGTGGCAGATCACCATGCCGCGACGGATGTCTTTCTTGTCGATACCGCGGAGGAGCAGACCTACGTTATCGCCGGCTTCACCTTCGTCAAGGAGCTTGCGGAACATTTCAACGCCGGTTACAACCGACTTCATGTCTGCGCCGAGACCCATAATCTGAACTTCGTCGCCGACCTTAACAACACCGGTTTCGATACGACCGGTAGCAACGGTGCCACGACCGGTAATCGAGAAGACGTCCTCGACAGGCATCAGGAAAGGTTTGTCAACGTCACGGGGAGGCAGGGGAATCCAATTATCGACTGCATCCATGAGTTCCATAATCTTAGCTTCCCACTGGGGTTCGCCATTGAGAGCACCGAGAGCGGAACCGCGGATAATGGGAGTGTTGTCGCCGTCATACTCATAAGAGCTGAGCAGGTCGCGCATTTCCATCTCAACGAGATCGAACATCTCTTCGTCGTCAACCATGTCGCACTTGTTCAAGAACACAACGATACGGGGAACGTTCACCTGACGGGCGAGCAGGATGTGCTCACGGGTCTGGGGCATCGGGCCGTCGGTTGCGGCAACCACGATGATAGCACCGTCCATCTGAGCGGCACCGGTTACCATGTTTTTCACATAGTCAGCGTGTCCGGGGCAGTCAACGTGCGCATAGTGGCGGTTAGCGGTTTCATACTCCACGTGGGCGGTGTTAATGGTAATACCACGTTCCTTCTCTTCGGGAGCGTTGTCAATCTGATCGAAGCTCTTCACCTCGGAAAGACCGGACTTAGCCAGGACGGTGGTGATTGCAGCCGTGAGGGTGGTCTTACCATGGTCAACGTGACCAATCGTGCCAATGTTCACGTGGGGTTTGGTTCTTTCGAATTTCTCTTTAGCCATAGCTTTGCTATAAAAATTGGTTTGTTAGTATGTTGCAATTCTGACATTAAGGCCTCGATAGCGCGCAGATGTCACACACCACCGAGACTGGGGAGGCACTTCCATTCAGCGGTCGCACCGTTGCTTAAATGTTGAGCCGATGGCGGGATTTGAACCCGCGACCTCTTCCTTACCAAGGAAGTGCTCTACCCCTGAGCTACATTGGCGATCTTAACGGTCCGGAAAGCCGGCTTTCAGAACCGATGGAGCGGAAGACGGGGCTCAAACCCGCGACCCTCAGCTTGGAAGGCTGATGCTCTATCGACTGAGCTACTTCCGCGGAAGTCTTTGTGGGCGAAGATGGATTCGAACCACCGAAGGTATAAACCAGCAGATTTACAG
>CAZKOF010000019.1:0-30236 GCA_964554335.1 uncultured Bacteroides sp. | reverse complement strand
CTGCAAATTTATCGATTCTATTTCACTTTCGGTTTGCCGCTGCAAATCTAAGGTCGCTGCAAAGTTAAAAATTAAAAGTTAAAAATGAAAAATGAAAAATGAAAAATGAAAAAAATGAAAAATGAAAAATGAAAAATGAAAAATTCCGCTGCCGACATGGAGCAGGTGTGTTACAATTCGGCCTCCATGTTGGAGTTCAACATAAAAATAGCGGCGGCGCCTCTCCCCGAGGCGCCGCCGCTGATGGTTGCGGTTGGGGATTTTAGAGGATGACTTTGCGGCCGTTGACGATGTAGAGGCCGTGGGCGGCGCGGTTGACGCGGCGGCCCTGCAGGTCGTAGATGACGGTGGCGTCGGCGTTGGCAGCCTCAATCTCGTCGATTGCTGTCGGGTCGCCGTTGTTGTCGATGGTAAACGTGCTGTTCAGGGTGGCGTGCTTGCCGTTGACCAGGAACATGCCGGCCGGTGCTGATACCGTATACGTGCCTTCGGTGAGGCCGGAAAGGCTGACTGTGCCGTCGCTGAAGTCGCTTGCCGAGATGGTGTGAACGCCATCTGTGGGAGCAACACGAGCCGTTTCGCTTTCCGCAGCGAGCTTGGAGATGGTCATGGTCAGATTCGAGGCCGTCTCATGAGTATTGAGCGTAACGCCCTCGCCGAGCGTCATGGTGTGACCGTCACTAACCTTTGCAAACTCAACCTGAGCCTCCTCCAAAGTGTTGAAGTGCCAATGGGACCCTGCAATATTATTGGTCGCCCATTTGCAGATCGTGGAGTTACTGGTCTGATGCAGTGCGTAGTATGTAACATCTGTGATTTCGTCGTTCGGAACCAATGTGATGTTGAAGCCGGGAACTACGGGGTTGTAGCCGATCGTGTAAGCCAGACCCGTATCATCCAGGGGAAGAGGTTTACTCGTTTCGTCGGTCTTGGTGATGGCTTTGCCGCTGCCTGAAGAACGGAGAATATAACCGCCGTCTTCGGTCGGTTCAAATGACCAAAGTGCGTTCAGGTCGTTGGTCTCTGCAGTGGGAGAGGTTTGGTACGTATCATCACTCAGCGTGTTGCTTAAGAAGCAGTTGGAGTAGTCCGTGTTTGCGTTCTGAATCATAAACACGTTGTCGGCGAGTTTGTCGCCGATTGCTGCCTCAACGGCGGCCTTGACGGCGGCAACTCGTGTGGGGCCGTTGCTCTTTGCGGCGTTCACGCCGGCGATTGTGGTCAAGTCATCGTTATTGCCGTATTGTTCTTCGATGGTGCTCATGAATTCTTCGCCCATAAGGGTTGCGAGGTTTTCATCACTAACGGGTTTGGAGATGCGGTCCGTAACGGCTGAGATGTATGCTGAGGTGGCGTTCGTGATTTCGTCGTCAGAGGCGAGAATGAAGTACCATGCGCTGCCGTTGTTGTCGTTGCCGGCTTGATCCGATGTGGGCGTCCATTGGAAAGCTATGGTGCCTGAATCGACGTTAGCGTCATAATATACTTGTTCCGTGGAGTCGGAACTCTTCGAGATGCCGTAGACCGTCTTGCCGTTGAATTGGGCATCATCCTGCTTGTACAGGTAGAGGGGAGAGCCTTTGGTGGTCATTGTCGAATTGTCAGCGAGCTTTAAACCTGTCAGGTTGACGAGCTTGACGGAGTTGTCGTTCTGGCCGGCATTTTCAATGCTCCAGTAGATGCCGGGAATATTGGCCTGTGCGCGGCTGTTAGCTTCGCCTTCGGCGTTGCCGTTTTGGTTCTCGCCGTTTACGGCCATGTTGGGCGATTTGTACTGATACATCCAGCGGGCGTTGACGATACGATACCAGCGTTTCTCTGTTTCAGTTGAGAGCTGAGGCTCAACGTAGTCATAATCGGCTGCCTCGGCAATGAACGGAGCGCCTTCGTCGCCGGCTACGTCATACCAACTGAGATTATTGCCGGAGGAATCCAAGCTGAGGAAGTTGGCGGTGGTGCCTTTATAGAACATGACGTAGTCCGTGCCGTTATGGGTCTGCACTGCGGGAACGAATGTCTGTGCGTCGCTTGCGGGTTGAGAAGATTGGTCAGTTCCGATATACAATCCGGTCGTGCGGCTATAGAGGCGTATGCCGCCGTCGACAAGCTGAATTGTCCATACGGCGTCGGGAGTGACGGTTGATACGGTGTTGAACGTCACGCCGTTGCCCGAAACTATGGCGCTCAGGTAGGGGGCGTCCTGACGGCGGATGCCGCATTTGAGTGTCAGCTGCTTGCGGTCAAATGAGTCGATATACGCCTGCAGGGCAGTGTTGGTCGCGGCAATCGTTGCGTCGATATTCTCCGAAGTGGTTCCTTCGGGCATCGTTGTCGACGGCATTGTTGCGTCGGGATTGGCTCCCGCAAGTGGAGCTAATCTATCGGCAATGGTTTTCTTGGCTGCGATGCCGTTGCTGAAATCGTTTGCCAAATTCTGGCCTTTGGTGTAGAAAGGCTTAAATGAACCGCAGCATGCGTCTTTTGTAGACGTTGTGGCGATGATTACGAGCATGTAGCGACCGTGAGCGGTTGTGCTGAAATTGCAGACTTTTGCCTCTGCAGGATTCGTTGTGAAATCTTCGTTGGTGAAGTCGAATGACCCTGCGGCAACGTTTGATTCTTCGTTGTAATAAGTTTGTGCGGCTGTATGGTCAGCAAACGCAGTGAAGACTTCGTCGTTAATATAAACCTTACCGGTATAGAAAGTGCCGTTGAGGCTATTCTGGCGGCGATAATAGCTGAAACCGTCTACGTCGATGCTGTTCTGCATGTCAACGATAAACCAGTGGGGACATGTCGCTTCGCTTTCCCAGGCCTGATGCCAATATGTGTTTATGTCGTCATCAAACATCAATGAGGCCGGGCCGTTGGAACCTTCGTAGGCTGATTGCGAGCAGGCGGTTACAGTCCAATATTGTGTGTCATGCTGACATTTGACGGTACCCGAAGTGAATACTTTGAACTCGCTGCAGCAGGCCCAGGAGTCGTCGGTATTAGTGATGTAGACGAACATATATCTGCCGGTTGCGGGAGTGTCGAACGTGCAGCGTTTGGTGCTGCTGTCGATGGTTTCTGTGAAGGTAAACGAGAACTCTCCGGCCGGTGTGTTGTCAGTGTTATTGACATATGTCGTTGCCGAGTCATGATCTGTGATTGAGAACGGGGTGCTGCTGACGTAAACTTTGCCGGCTTTGAACTTTCCGTTTCCGCTATTTTGACGTGCATTATAGTCGAAGCCGTCGACTTGGGTTTCAAAACCTAAGTCAATGATGAACCAGTGTCTATTGGTGGCGGTTGTTTCGGTGGAACTATCGAGAAGGTCGGTGCTCCAGTTACTGTGCCAATAGGTTGTTAGGTCATCATCGAACATGTGTGCGGCAGTGCCGCCACCGGAGCCCTCTCTGGCGTCTTCGGAACAGGTTGTTACGGTCCAACCGTCTCTCGGCAGGTATGTGTAGGAGGTTTCCTCGGCTGAAGCCGACGCCACTCCTGTCAGGCCGAGAGCCAGACAAAGAAGTAAAAGTTTTTTCATAATGTGTAGTTTAATTGATATGGATTGATTGGTTATCTGCGGGCAAATTTAGTGATAATTTGCAAATTTGCAAAATTTTAAATCAAAAATGGAGGAAGAACCGAAAAATTTTCACTAACTTTGCGGCGGCTTTAGAGTAAGCCGACTTATTCATCATATTTTATTAACTAATTAACTTTATGTCAAACCAATTAACAACCCCTATCGCCGACTTCGACTGGGATGCTTTTGAAAATGGCACTACCAAAGCCGAAAAGTCGCGAGAGGAACTCACCAAGACCTACGACGAGTCGCTCGGTCAGGTCAAGGATCAACAGGTAATCGAAGGTACCATCATCGCCATGAACAAGCGCGAGGCAGTGGTTAACATCGGCTACAAGAGCGACGGCATCATTCCGATGAGCGAATTCCGCTACAACCCCGAAATCAAAGTGGGCGACACCGTGGAAGTATTCATCGAGAATGCTGAAGACAAAAAAGGCCAGCTCGTGCTCTCACACCGCAAAGCCCGCGCCGCCCGCGCATGGGACCGCGTCAACGAGGCTATGGCCAATGAAGAGATTATCAAAGGCTTCGTCAAGTGCCGCACCAAAGGCGGCATGATTGTCGACGTCTTCGGCCTGGAAGCATTCTTGCCCGGCTCGCAGATCGACGTCAAGCCCATCCGCGACTACGATATCTTCGTCGGCAAGACCATGGAATTCAAGGTCGTGAAAATCAACGCCGAATACAAAAATGTCGTTGTCAGCCACAAAGTCCTCATCGAGGCCGAGCTGGAGCAGCAGAAGAAGGAGATCATGTCGAAGCTCGAAAAAGGCCAGGTCCTCGAGGGTACCGTCAAGAACATTACCGCCTATGGCGTCTTCATCGACCTGGGCGGCGTAGACGGTCTTATCCACATCACCGACCTGAGCTGGTGTCGCGTCAGCCACCCGAGCGAAGTTGTTGAGCCTTTCCAGACTCTCAACGTCGTTATTCTCGACTTCGACGACGAGAAGAAGCGCATCGCCCTGGGCCTGAAGCAGCTCCTGCCCCATCCCTGGGACGCTCTCGACAGCAATCTCAAAGTCGGCGACAAGGTCAAAGGCCGCGTTGTTGTCATGGCCGACTATGGCGCATTCGTAGAGGTAGCCCCCGGTGTAGAGGGCCTCATTCACGTCAGCGAAATGACCTGGAGCCAGCACGTTCGCTCCGCCCAGGATTTTCTGAAAGTCGGCGACGAGGTTGAAGCCGTCATCCTGACCCTCGACCGCGAGGAGCGCAAGATGAGCCTCGGCCTCAAGCAGCTCAAACCCAATCCCTGGGATGACATCGAGGTCCGCTTCCCCGTTGGCAGCCGCCACACCGTCAAGGTGCGCAACTTCACCAACTTCGGCGTGTTCGTTGAGCTCGACGAGGGCGTCGACGGTCTCATCCACATCAGCGACCTGAGCTGGACCAAGAAAATCAAGCACCCCAGCGAGTTCACCCAGATCGGTGCCCTCATCGACGTGCAGGTTCTCGACATCGACAAGGAGAACCGTCGTCTGAGCCTCGGCCACAAGCAGCTCGAGGAGAACCCCTGGAACGCTCTCGAGACGGACTACGCCGTCGGCACCGTTCACCGGGGCACCATCACCGAACTCATGGAGAAAGGCGCGGTTGTTGATCTGGGCGAAGGCGTTGAAGGCTTTGCAACTCCCCGCCACCTCGTTAAGGAAGACGGCTCGCAGGCCAAGGCCGGTGAGACCCTCGACTTCAAGGTTATCGAGTTCAACAAGGAGAGCCGCCGCATTATTCTCAGCCATAGCCGCATCCACGAAGATGAAGCCAAAGCTGAACGCAAAGCCGAGCGCAAGGCCCGCGCACAGCGCGCACCCCGCGCCGAGCAGCAGGACGCCGTTTCGCTGCCCGCCCCCGAGAAGACCACTCTCGGCGACCTCGAAGCTCTTGCCGCTCTGAAAGAGAAGCTCGCGAAAGGCGAATAATTCCGCCGTCTCGCCATCCTCATAAAAAAAGCCCGCCGTTGCGGGCTTTTTTTATTGGGGCCGCTGACACACCCGCGCCGCCCGAGGTGTCGCCGCTGACGCGGCTTTGTGTAGGGGGGAGGCGGCATGATGACCCGGGGCGGCGACCGCTGACGCGGTCTTTGCCTCGGGCTACACATGGTTGGCGGCGCTATGCGCCTCCTTCGCCGCTAACGCGGCGGTTGAGATCGTGGCATTTGCAGATGGAAAGATTGCCGCGATAGCGGCGAAGGAGGCGCGTAGCGCCGCCAACCATGAGTAGCCTCGGGCAATAGGCGCGTCAGCGCCTGCGGCCCGAGGTGTGGCCGCAGCGGTTCTGAGGATGGGGCGAGGCCATGGCAAAGAGGGTGCGTCATTTTTGATGCACCCTCGCTCCATGTTATGCTATGTTATGCTATCGCTATTGCCGGCCGTTGGGGAATTAGCCGAGGCGGAGGCGGACGTAGTCGGCCAAAAAGGTCGCCAGGGCGTCGAGGGGGAGCAGCGCGGAGTTGACGGTGAGGTCGTAGGTCGCGGCGGCGCCCCAGGTGCGGTCGGTGTAGAAGTTATAGTAGCCGGCGCGGAGTTTGTTGATTTTGCGCACCATTGAGCGGGCGTCGGCTTCGGTCGCTTTGTCGCCGCGCGAGAGCAGGCGCTGAACGCAGACGTCTTCGGGCGCGTGGACAAACAGGCTGATGCAGCGCGGATGGTCGCGGAGCACATAGTCGGCGGTGCGGCCGACGATTACGCAGCTTTTGGTTGCGCCGAGTTCGCGGATAAAGTCGCTTTGGGCGCGATAGACGGCATCGTGGTTGACAAACAATCCCGAGTGAAACGCCGAGCCGAAGCCCGCGCCGATTGCTCCGTAGAGCATCGAGGGGGTGCGCTCGTCGTCGCGTTCCATTATTTCGGGAATGAGGCCTGACTTGCGGGCGGCGTCGGCAAGGAGTTGCTTGTCGTAGAAGTCGATGCCGAGGATTTCGGCGAGGCGACGGCCGAGTTCGCGGCCGCCGCTGCCCATTTCGCGGCCAATGGTTATGATGAATGGTTGTCGGGTCATGACTGCAAGGCGTTATGGAGGTTGTTGAGGGCTTGTTTGATTAGCGAGCGGGGGAAGCCGACGTTGAAGCGCATGTGGCCGACTCCTTCGGCGCCGAACGTCGTGCCGTCGTTGAGGGCGATCTTCGCTTTTTTGACGAAGAGGTCGACGAGTTCGGGTTGGGAGAGGCCGAGGGCGCGGCAATCGAGCCACACGAGGAATGAGGCGTCGGGGCGCACGGGGCGGATTTCGGGCATGTTGCGGCGGCAGTAGTCTTCAACGAAGCGGATGTTATCTTCGACGTAGGAGATCATGCGTTCGCGCCAGGCGTTGCCTTCGTCGGTATATGCGGCCATGGTTGCAATGGGCGCGAAAAGATGAGGCTCGTTGAGTTCGTTGGCGTCGAGCCATGAATAGAACTTGTTGCGGATTTCCGGGTTGGGAATAACCGAGAACGAGCTGACGATGCCGGCGATATTGAAGGTTTTCGACGGTGCCTGGAAAGTAATGGAGTTCATTGCGGCGGCGTCGCTGACCGAGGCGAAAGGAATGTGTTTCTTTCCCCAAAGGGCCATGTCGCAATGAATCTCGTCGGAAATCACCATGATTTTGCGCTCGGCGCAGAAGTCTGCGAGCCGCCGGAGGGTTTCGAGCGGCCAGATGATGCCGGCCGGGTTATGGGGATTGCAGAGAATCAGGAGCTTGCATTCGCTATCGGCCACACGTGCAAGGTTGTCGAAATCCATCTCGTAGCTTCCGTCTTCGAGTTCGCGGAGGGGGTTATAGACTACCTCGCGATGGTTAGCGAGCGGCACGAGGCGGAAGGGATGGTAGACCGGGGGCTGGATGATGACTTTCTCGCCCGGGTTGACAAAGACGTTGATTGCCATGCCGATGCCTTTGATAATGCCGGGGATGTAGGTGAGCCATTCGGGTTGGAGTTTCCAGCCGTGGCGTTTTCCGACCCAGTCGATGAGCGATTTGCGATAGTCGGGATTTTCAGCGGTGTAGCCGAAAATCGGGTGGTCCAGACGGCGGCGCATTGCGTCGATGATGAACTGCGGGGTGGCGAAGCCGTTGTCGGCAATCCATAAGGGCATGATGTCCGTGGCTCCGAAATACCGGCCGAGGCGCTCCAGGGCCATTGCGTCGGTTCCGGAGCGGTCGATTACGCGGTCAAACTCGCAGGTCGCTTCCATCAGCGGTCTTGGCGTGAGAATGTGAGGGTGATTGTTGCTTTGTCGATCAGAAGTTCGGTCATCGAGGGCATGGCAACCATCGGCGACATGCCGCTGAGGGTTGAGGTGGTTGTGTAGTATGACGAGCTGCTTTCGTAGACCATCGATACGGGGGTGATGGTGAACGTGTAGTCGGCCGCGGTTATGGCATTTCCTTTTGCGCGCATCTCCATGATGTAATTGCGGAGGTTTCCGAAGTCGTAGGTCATGGTGTTGGAGTCATAGGTTGCCACGAAAGAGGTCACGTCGTCGGGGAGCTTGTTGGCGGCAAAGAATTTGTCTTTGTCTTTCGAGAGCACCATCAGCAGATAGTCCGGCGGGGTTATTCCGTGTCCGTTGACGATGGAATCGCAGGGAATGCTGAACGTCATGGTGTTGATGACGGCAAGAGTGCCGGCCGAGGCTTCGTCGTAGGCTTTGATTATATTGGCTATCGGAAACGTCATCTCGACGTCGCGGCCGGCTGGACTGACAATGACGGCCTTTCCGGCGTCGGCAAGGTCGTTGACGGTCGAGGAGAGCGTAATGTCGATATTGGTGTTTGAAACCACCTCGGGAGCCGACGAGAGATAGTAGGAGTAGAGGTAGCGTATGGAGTCAACGAGTTCGCCGTCGGAGTTGGCGAGTGTTTCGCGCTTGGTGTAGTAGACCATCAGTCGGGTGTCGGTAATGCGGGTGACGCGGCCTGAGCCGAAAGTCGTGCGCACGTAGATGCCGGGGAAGAGGTCAACGGCGAATTCTTCGGGGTCGTTGAAGAGATGGCGCGTGGAGGCGTTGCGATATGCGTCGAAGATTTTTTGGCCGAACTGCAGGGGCACCGAGGCGTAGGCAAAACGGTAGCTCGAGCCTCCGGAGGCGTCGCTGATTGCCGTGCCGGAGCCGGTGAACATTCCGATGCCGTGACATTCGTCGTCGGCGAAGCCGGAGTCTTTGAAGTAGGGGGTGGTTTCGAAGCGCGTGCCGGCGGGGAAGTTGCTATAGATCGGGTATGGGAGGGTGTCGGTCAGCGGGAAGACCTCGAAGCCGATGGGGGCGATGGAGTCGCCGACAAAGCCTTCGCGGTCGAACACGAGCTGAACTTTCACGGAGTCGAGCGTGACGCCGGCGGTGTCGATTGCGTTGGAGGGGAATAACTGTGCAACGTAGTCGGCGCGCAGGGTGCCGTAGGCGGGGGCTTCGATCGCCCCGAGCAGCTGGGTTGTTGTGCGCGACTGCACGCGGGGGTTGAGAACCGAGCGGGCATAGATTTTGAAAGAGTCGGCGATGACAACTTCAAAGTGGTCGTTGACGAGGGCGCTGCCGGGCATATCGAGGTCGTCCGAGCTATTGCATGCCGTCATGGCGGCCAAAAGCGTCAGGGCGTAGGCAAAGACCAGGGGGAGTCGTTTCATTTCTCGGGGTTGAGTAAATTGTCGTAGAAATCAGTCAGCCGGGCGGCATTGTCGTTCAGGTCGCCGGAATATTCGAGCAGAGGCTTGCCTGTCAGGCGTGCGTATTCGATGAGTTCGGGGTCAATGTCGGGATGACCGACGATGAATGCGTCGGCATGGTCCATTGCGAGTCGGCTGAGGTTTATGTAGTCAATGGGCTTGTTTTTGATCGAACCGAGAAAGCGGTCGGTGATGCCGTCGGAGCGGAGCTGTTTGTAGGTCCGCGGGTCGAGGGGCTCGACGGGCGAGTTCCCGGCGTTGGTCAGGGTGAATACTATCTTTGATTTACGGAAAACGGGGTCATCGTTATAGACCCTCTTGAGATAGGCCGGGGTCATTGCCGTCAGCCAGCCGGTGCAGTTGATAATGGCGGGGACCCAGCGCAGTTTCTTGACCGTTTCGGCAACGCCGCGCACGAAGAAGACCGTGCGCTCGCCGTTTTCGTTTGCGGTGCTGACGGTTTCGAGCTCGGGCGAGGGGTGGCGTTCAAAGTAGTCGTCGTTGTCGATGAAGTAGACTTGCATGCGGGTTGACTGCATGGTTGCGACCTTAATGATGAGGGGGTGGTCGGTGTCGTCGATGACGATGTTCATTCCGCTCAGGCGGATAACCTCGTGGAGCTGGTTGCGGCGCTCGTTGATGTTGCCGTATTTGGGCATAAAAAGGCGAACCTCATAACCGGCGTCCTGTGCCTTCTTGGGGAGCAGCGTGGAGAGCGAAGCAAGAGGCGACTCCGGCAGGTATGGCGTGGCTTCCTGCGATATGAAGAGTATTTTGGGTTGGGCCATGATCAGTGCATGCGACTCTGAAAGTCAATAATAAGTTACGGTTGCAAATTTACGAAAAATTTTGCGAATAACAAAAAATGCAAAAAACGGGGTGCATGGCAAATGCACCCCGTCGAGGGTAGAATGTGAGTGTGTGTATGGTGTGTTTTATTCGGCGTCGGCGATTTCGTTCTCAGCGGCGAGATAAGCCTCGAGGTCGGCATCGCTCTGTGTCAGGACGTCGTTGAAGTCAACGTTGAGCTCTTTCATTGCCTCAACGTCGGCATCGCTTCCGGTGACGTCATAGTTCATCTCCATGTATTTTTTCATCATGTTGTTCTGGGTGGTCACGATTTCCTTGAGCAGCGGAATCGCCTTTGTTGCCTTTGTAATCTGCGTGTTGGCTTTCTTGCGTGCGGCATCGCCGACAAGGGGCACGGCGTCGAGGCCTATCTGGACGGAATGATTGACCGTGCCGAGGGCGAGGTTGGTTGCCTGCAGGGCAACGTTGGTGCCGTAGAGCACGCCGAGGGCTACCTGCTCGAATGATTCCTTTCGGTGGCGGATGACGCCGTTCTTGTCGACGGGCGCAACGATTGTCTTGGTCCCGGATTCGTTGGTGACGGCGCGCAGGGTATAGAGGGGCACGTTCTCATCGATTCCGCGCACCAGTTTGAAGAATTCGTCGGCCTCGTCATACCACTTGTCGATTTCAAGTCCCGATGCTGTGGGCTTGTCCCATTCGAGCGACTGCAGGTCGGCGAGCACCTCCTCGACCGAGCGTTGCTTTTTCTTATCTTTTTTCTTCTTTTCCTTTTTCTTTTTCTCTTTCTTTTCCTTGCTGTCGGTTTGTTCGGTCTGATCCTGAGGGTCATCGGCAACTGTCGCGGCGCTGATGGCGGGCGCCAGCATCAGGGCGCAAGCCAGGGTAAGGATAGTTTTTCTCATAATGATTGGTTAGTGTTTATGGATTATGTTTAGTTGGATTCTTGAATGAAAATCGGGGCCTCGATTGTGCGTTCGCCCCTGTTGACCGAAATTTTTAACTTCGAGTTCTTGCCGCTCTGAATCTTGTATTCCTTGCCGTCGGAACTCTTCTTTACTATGACCTCAACCTCTTCGCCGGGATTACTGCGGAGCCGGCGCGAGACCTCCTCGGGCAGGTAGACGCTGAACCGTCCTGCGGGCGAGGCGTAGACCTTTTGTCTGAATTTTCCGTACCATCCGGGAACTTTGAACTCGAGCAGCAGGCTTTTGTCTTTTATCGGTTCGGGTTTGCCGTCGCTGCCGAGAATAATCTCTTTGTATTTGGTCATCTGTGCGGCCGAGATTTTCAGAAAAATGGAGTTGCGGTATTCATCCGCGCGTTTGGCATAAAATTTCATGTTGCGCTCCATTCCCGGGACTTTCAGCTCGCTGAGCTCGCGCGACATCTGCATCAGAGTGTCGGCCTTAGCGGCGAGTTCTTCGCGCGAAGCCGTCGGGCGTTTGATGAAGAACTGGCGCAGACGGTTCCAGGTTCCGCGATAGTCGCGGTCAACGAGGCGGTTGACCGTGGTCAGGCGGTCGGAAACTATGGAGAGGGTCGTGTCGCCATATTGCTCGTAGTTCTGGAGCATGTCGGAGTAGAGCATCTGTGCCGAGGGGAAGTCGAGGGCCGAGAATGCGCGGTCGGCCTCAATCAGCGCCGGAGGCGGCGCCATCAGGTTGACGCGATAGACCGACGCCGGGGCGATTTCGGAGATGCCGAAGTCGGCGAATTTGATTTCGAGCGGAGCGCAGTCGGGGTGTGTGACGGTCAGTGTCTCCGATGCGCCCGGAACGACGTAGACGCGATATTTGCCGTCGATGTGGGCGGCTTCGCGGTGAAGCAGCGGGTGGTTGAACTCAACGTCGTCCATCGGCAGGTCGACGAGCAGCCAGGAGTAGTAGGGAGAGCCGCCTTTGAGCTCCAGCGAGCGGTCGCTGAAGGCCATGCGGTCCGCGGGGTCGTAGGTGACCGACGACACGATGATTTCCGACACTCCCTCGTCAGATGAGCGCTTGCCGGGAATCAGCTCGCTGCGCAGCGCGCGATAGATTTTGTAGGCCTCAAGCGAGCTGGTGTGCTCATAGAGCTCCTGTGCGGCTTTCATCTTGCGTATTTTTGTCGGGCGGTCGTTTTTGTCGGCGTTCTCGCGCAGATAGTTGTTTTGAGGCGTCATTTTCTGCATGAGTTCGAGGCGTTTGCGGGCAATGGCCTCATATTTGCTGTCGCCCGAGGCCAAATAGCGCTCATAGAGATCTGTGGCGCCGTCGAAGTCGAGGGCCGCAAACGCGCGGTTGGCAACCACGAAGTCGGCCGCGGGCACGGCAACGTGGATGCAGTATGTCCGGCCGATTTCCAGTCGTTCCGGCATGCCGAGCTCCGAGAAAGTTATGACGCACGGCACAAAGTCGGGGTGGGTGACCGTCAGCGAGCGGGCATAGCGGTCAGACTGCTCCTGGGCGTTGATCTGGGCGTAAATGATTGTCGGGGTCGAGGTCTTTTTAGCGTCGGGCATCGCATAGTTATCGCGCACGATTTTGGCGCCCTCGAGCGGAGTGTCGAACTGAATCTCGATGTTCGCGCGGGCCTTATGTCCGGTCGGGGCTACGTCGGTCAGCAGCTCCATCGAGCGGGGTTCGAGGTTGGCGAGCTGGGCGCGGGACGTGAGGATCCCGAGAGCCGCAAGCAGAATAGTGAATGTTTTCTTCATGATTGAGGCTTAGTTTGTGTCCCAGTTGATATTGACGGCGTTGATGTCGAATTTCGTCGGATCGTCTTTCTCGGTCCAGCCGCGGAAAAGGATTTGCGGCGCTTCGGGGCGCGAGAAGTCCCAGATGACGAACAAATTGCCCACGTCAGAGTAGGTCGATGAGAACCATGACTGCTCGCACTCGACGGCATAGTAGCGACCGTCGTCGTCCATCGGGTGACCGTAGATTGTCATGTTTGAGAACTTCACCTCGATGACTGCGTTGCGCTTGAAGTTGGCTTTGAGTTTCGAGAGGTAGCCGGCTTTGTCGTAGTCGCGATACTCGAATGTGGTTCCCGAGGGGGTTGTTTTGCGGGCGCCGGTAACTATCAGCACGTCTTTGCTCAGGAAGCGTTCAAACCAGTTGATGTCCTTTTCATGATATGCCGTGGCCATCGACTCCATCCAGTATAGAATTGTCAGGCGTTTGCTCTCGTCTTCGACCTCGGTCATGGCGTTCATCATTTTCTGGAACTGCTGGCGCTCAATGGCTACATAAACGTTGATTATTTCGCCCTTGGAACTGAACGTCAGACCGATTTCCTCGTAGTGGGAGTCGTCGGGATTCGACGGATTGACGAAGATCATCGGGATGTTGCGCAGCTCATATTCCCCGAACTGGTTTTTGGTGACCTTTTCTGAAATCGGGGTGTTGAAGTCGGGGTCGAACGAGGCATAGCGCATACGCTGGTTGGCCCATAGGTTGTTGAGATTGGTGCGCGCCTCCGTGTCGATGTTGATGTCGGAGTAGTTCATGCCCTTTTCGTGGTCGGTAGCCATGTTCATTGCGCGCAGCAGGCGTGGGTGTTGGATTCAATCGCGGCCTTTAGCGTCGGCATGTGGTCGAGGCCATAGCTGACCTCGACGTCAACATCGTAATCGCGGGGCGTTTCAGCAAAGGCGGCAACGGGCAGAAAAGCGATGCACAGAGCAATGATTCTATTGAGTATCTGCATGTCGGAATGATTGGAAATTTTACTTTTTGATGAACCAAAAGAGCATGGTCCCGACGGGGGAAGCAGTGCTCTCGCCTGTTGAGTAGTCGAGTCGCTTGCCGTCGTAGTCGAGCGGGGCGTAGACGTGGATGCTACCGTCGGAAACGGTGATGACGTGGCAGTGGCGCATGAATTTGGTGTCTTGCCGACCGTAGCGGCTGAGGATCATCGCGCTCTTGCCTTTTTCAAGCGTTGAAAGCACACCGGCTGAGGATGTCTGTTTCAGCAGCCGTGCAATCAGCTCGCCGACGCGCCCCTCGGGGACTGTCGCAGGCTGCGTTGCCGCGGGAGTCAGGGAGATTTCGGGGGCTTTTTCGGTGGCTTTTTCGGGAATGGGGGCTTTGGGAGTGTTGGGAGTGTTGGGAGGAGTGGGAGTAATGGGAGCTTTGGTGGGTTGGGGAGGGGTGGGTGAGGCGGAGGTGGGGAGAGCGGCAATCGAGGCGGTTTCTATGTAGAGAAACACACGGTGCTGGCCGAGGGCTTCGCCGTCGATACGTTTGACCGGGCCGTCGGGTTCGAGGGCGGTGTCTGCGGGTTCGGGCACGTTCTTGGTGCGGCAATATTCGCGTATTTTTGCGAGCAGGTCGGTCCTGGCGGTCTTGAGGGCGACGTCGATGTCGGCGTTGCGTGACTGGGCATAAATGTAGGTGCCCGACTTGTCGAGCATCACCTCTTTGACGGTTTGTGCCGCCACCGTGGAGACGCCGACGAGCAACAAAAACATCAGGGTGGAGGCTAAGCGGCGGAGTTTCATTGAACGTTTGGCAGGAGTTTTTCGCCCCACAGGCTCGTGAGGTTATGAAGTTTCACATAGGGGTGGATAACGGCTCGGAGCCTCGGGGCCTTCGGATCGAAGATGTCGTCGGGGCGGGCCGTGATTTCCAGCAGGTGGACATAGGCGTAGAGAGGGTTGTGGTAAACCACGGTTGCGTGTATCTCGCCCGATTCGGAATCCGAACCCGATACTCCGAAGTAGGGAGTGCTCCCCTCGGCCCCGGAGAGCAGGTATCTCAGCGATGATGTCGAGGTGTCGACCCGAAGCGAGTCCATGGCGTAGTCAACCATTGTCAGAGTAACTGCCGTTTCGGGCATATTGTCAAGCAAAAAGAGGTTGGCGAGCGATTCGGCAACAAAATCCGCACACCATACCGGCAGGGCGCTGACGGCGTCGATATATGTGTCGCCCGACAGGGCTCCGAGATAGAAGTCTTCGCCTCTGCGGCAGATCATCGAGTGCTCATCGACTCGCGTTGCTACCCGGCGCGGCGATGCTCCGGCCTCGCGGCGCTTTTCACGCAGGTGTGCGGCCAGGGCGTTGAAGCTCTCGACCTGACTGATGCCGAAAATCAGTTGGTAGGACGCCGGAAAGCTCATTGTCCCGACGGCAATCGAGTCGTCGGTCCAGACAATCGAGTAGCGGCGGCCGTCGTGGAGCGACATTGCCAGGCCGTCGGCGTCGGCGAGCGTGCGGCAGGTTGCGTCGGTCAGCGGAAATGAAACCTCGACTTCGTCGAAGTCCATGCGCCGGGCCGATTTGTCGGGCGCGGCCTCGTCGATGCGGGCCGAGAGGTAGCGGTTGACGAAACTGCGGATCGGTCCGGGCAGGGCCATCTGTGTTGTCCGGCTGAAAAATTCGCGCTCACCCGCGCCGGCAAGTGCCGGAGCGAGCAGCATCAGCAGCAGATATGCAACGCGGGGAGCGCTCATCTCTCTCATCACAAAGTTACGTTGAGCCCGTGCAGGTTCTTCTCCTCGCCCGAGGAGGCGCGGTAGTTGCCTCCGTGGAGCTTTCCGTGGGTAATGTGGGCGTTGTTGATCTCCTCGCCGGCGCGGATGTGGAGGACCGAGCCGTCGGACTTGCCCAGGTCGAGGTCATAATCGCGGTTGAAGCGGATGGTCTTGTAGGCGCCTTCGGTAATGATGACGGCCGTTCCGCCGAGAACTGTCTTCGGCCCTGCCTGACGGGACTCGACCGAAGCCGCGGGCTCTTTAACCTCAGGCTCTTTGACTACAGGTCGCTCGACCGGGGTGACCGTGTCGACGATTTGTGCGGTAGTGTCGTCAACAACCTCGATGACTTTGGGCTCGTTGGTGCCTCCGGCGGCGTCATCGCTGCTATTGTTGCCCCCGAAGCTCAGACCCAGGACCACTGCCGCCGCGGCAACGACGCCACCTCCGGCAATGAGGGCGATTTTCTTAGTGTTGCTCTCCTTGACTAATGTCAGCTTGCCCTCGCAGACGGGACAACGGAAGTCGCTGAGCTTCTGAACTTTTACGGACATGACTTCGCCGGATGCGCACTTGGGGCAGTCGCCCGTCTCGCCCGTGTCGGGGTTGAGATATGAATGGTTCTGGCAGATGCCTTTCTTTATGTTGCCGCCCTTTGCGGGGGCATGATGTTTCGTTGCCATAAATGAACTTGGATGTGAGGATTATTTTGACAGTTGTTCGAGTGCAGCCATTGCTTTGGCGGCATAGAGCTGATATTGCGGGCTTGTCGGCGAGTTGCCGCTTTCGGGGAATACGTAGTCCTTGACCAGGAGCTTGACCTTGTTGGCCATTTCTGCTTTTTCGTTGACGTGGCGGGGCCGGGCAAGGACGGTGTCGACGTCTTCAACCAGCTGGTCGATGAACTCCGGCGTGAAGCCCGGGGCGGTCAGCAGGCCGGTGAATTTCTGGGCGAGCAGCGAGAACGACTCGATGCCGAACATGTCTTTCTGCACGCTGCCCCAACCTTTGTTGCCTAGTTCGTCTTCGCCGGGTTTGATGAGCCCGAGGGCCGCGCCGAGGAAGATGTAGCGGATAAGCTCGTCGCCTTTGGGCCCTTCGCCCTCGCCGAAGAGCGGTGGCAGCTCCGTGCCGTCGCCCTCGCTGTGGAGCAGAATGCGGTTGGAGGTATTGGTGGTTTCGTTGGCACTCATGACCAGCTCCTCATACTTCTGACGGAGGAAAGGCATGTAGTCGATTGCGCGCGCGGGGAAGACGTTCTGGTATGCCACGATGGTGATTTCATCAGGCAGCGGCGACTCGTATAGCACGAACTTGCGTGTGTCGGTTGCGTTGTAGGCCTGTTTGAGTTTGATTTTGAACTTTTCGACAAAGGATTTCAGGTCTTCATTGTCGGTGTTGAGGTTCGGCACGGCAATGAGCAGAATCGAGTTCGGACCGGCGGCGGGAGTCTGCGTCGGATTCTCGGTGTTGTTCATTTGGCGCATGACCTCCTGGTCGTTGAGGTTGATGAATACCTCGCTGTTGTTGACGAGCGTGGTGGCGAAGCGACCGATGGCGTCATCGTTGTCGCCGAGCATCTCGTAGAGTTGTTCGAGAACGTTGAGACCCAATACCGGTTTCTGGCGCATCATCTCTGCATGGTAGGCGCAGACGAGTTCGTTGAGAACCTCTTCGGCGGCATTTTCGAGTTTCGACGTGGAGCTTATTCTCTTTGTGAGTTTCTCGAACGAGTTGCCGACTTCCGCGGCAATGTGGTCGCGATATTTCTGGGCCATAGTCTCCATTTTCGTGCGGTCGAGCAGCAGGCGCTTCTCGAAGTCGCTCAGGCGATCGATGTCGGCGACCTCGACCATGTTGTCTTTCAGGTCGGGTTCCTTTTCGGGGGTGTTCTGACCGATAAGAATGCCGTAGTCTTTGACGCTGTCGTCGATGCGGCCAACGAACTTCTGCACTTCAGCCTGCAGGTCCATGAACTGCTGAATCAGCTTCGGAAGCAGAGCTTTTTGGAAAACCTGCAGTGAAACGCGACGTGTGCGCAGAACGTATTCTGTGGCCAGGATTTTGCCGTATTCGACAAAAAGGTTCTCCTTGCTGCGGTTAAGGGCGTTTTTGAGCCAACCGGTACCGGAATAGTCGTCCATCATGGCGGCGCGGTCTTTGACGTAGGCCTCAATTTCGTTGTCGATGCTGATTATCTCCTCGTCGATGCCTGAGTTCTTGGCCTGCAGCAGTGCGAGAATTTGTTCGGTTATGAGCTTGACGTCGTAGGCCGAGTGCTGACCCTGGAGCCACTGGTTGAATAGGTTGGTCTGAATCTTGTCGACAATCGCCGAGGCGCTGTCGACGATGACCTGAGGGTTCGCCTTGCCCGCAAAGTAAGCATCAACGCCCTTCTCCTCGCGGAAGTCTTCGCGGTAGCGCTCCTCGAAATATTGTTCAAGCACCTGCAGGGGCTGGCCCATGTCTTTGGCCGAGTTGTAGTCATAGTCAAGCGCGACTTCGTTGCTCCAGAAGTCGTCGAATGTCGGCGGTATTTTCTTGTTGGCGGGAGTCAGGATGGGCACACTCAGCGAGAGGTCGGCGTCGCTGAGCTTCCAGTTCTTGAGATTGGCCTTATTGAGATATTCGGCATAGTCTTTTGACTGGGCGGGCTTTTCGCCGATGAAGCCGAGGTCGTTGTCGTAGTTCATGTAGAGCATCATCTGCATGATGGTGCGCGCCATGTTGTCCGATGCGTGGCTCGTCAGGCGATCTGACGGGTAGCGCAGGCGCTTGATGCCGAAAGACCCCATTGCCTTTGTGCGGGCGCGCTCCGGCTGCTGCCCTTTCTTGGTGTTGGTCTTGTATTCGAGCAGGAAGTCGTTGGCGTTTTCGTTGGTCAGGCTCCTGTTGAGCTGCTGCATGGCTTCGTTTTCGGGGCTGAGCAGGCGGAAGTACATCAGGTCGCCAACGAGCGACGGCATGGTCGTGAAACTGTCGACGGCTTTGCCGTTGCGGTTGATATTGGTGTAGACCGTTATGTTGAATTGCTTGGTGCTGTCGGGGTGCGGCAGAGTGATGTGTTCCGCTCCGTTCGACACGTCAGAGGGCAGGTAGACGCCGGCATTCAGGGCGCTGAGTTCCATCAGGGCGGCATAGCCGTTGGCATGATAGCGGCCCTTGTCGGCTCCTGCAGGGGCAATCTTCTCGGGAATCATCGCGAAAACTTCGATTTTTGCCTCGGGATGGTGAACGAGCAGCTGGGCGGTGACGTCGACGATGGAGCCGGAACCGGTGCCGCCGGCAAGTCCGGTGAACACGTAGATGCGCAGGTCGTTGGCAGAGCCTGTGGTTTGCTGAAGTTCGTGGACTATATTGGTTACCTTATTGTTGAAGTGGTGGGCATTGGCGGCAAAGAGGATGCGACCGGCGCGGCGCTTCTGGCCCGCTGCGGCTCCGACTTCTCCCATGCAGTTGCGCACGAAAGCGGCATTGCCAATGACATGTTTGAGATTGGGGTAGCTCGTGATGTTCTGAAACACCGTGTTCAGGTCAACATTGCGGATGAACAGAAACTCATCCGGAGTGATTGCCGTATCCTGACCGTTAACGCGCAGGTTATCGTCGCCTGCGAGTTTGTCGGGAGTGGCCGCTTCGTCGGAGTCGACATAGAGAAAGCGGATCGGGAGCTTGTGGCGTTCCGTAAGGTCGGGATATTCGCTCCAAAGGCGCTTGCGGAAGTCGCGGAGAACCTTATAGCCTGTGCCTCCGAGACCGATGAGAATGTGGTTTGCCATTGCGTGTTACTATGTGATTAGAGTTATTTGATTTCAGACGTGATGAGGGGCCACGGAGTCCTCGCGCGGGCGCGTGTGTGTTTAATGTGAGGCATATGACGGCAACCCCGGCTATGTAGATAGCCAGGGCAATCAGAAGTTCCTTTAGAATGAAATTGCTGAGGTAGTCAACTGCGGCATTGCCGATTTCGTTGACCGAACCGGTTAAACTACCCCCCCCGTTGGCGGTAAATTGCTCTCAATGAGCGAGTTAATGCCTTTCTGGGTTTCGATTGCGGTTGATTTTAGCTTCATTGCGGCAACCGTCGGGATGAACTGGAAAGCCAGCAGCAGCGAAGTTATCGCCGTAGCGACCATGCCCGCAGGCGAGAAGCGCGCACGCGGATTATATCCTTTGATTGCTGCTAATGTCAGTCCCATGATGACCGCAACAATAAGCAGGCCGATTATTATCGCCTGATAGGAATGGCTGAGAAGGCTTATGATTATATTCATGGTTGAGCGTGCAAAGATACAAAAAATATTTAAGAAAAACAAAATACCGGGCCGAGGTGTTAATTATGCAGACGTTTAACTATTAAAAATATTTACTATGAAACAGACAACAACATTCTGGGGCCAGTCCAAATTTTGGTGGCTCATTCTTTTGGTAGGCGTTCTTATGGTGATTGCCGGATTTGCTTACTGGTTCTTCCCCGCTATCGGCTATGCCGTCGCGTCGGTTCTGTTCGGATGGATGCTGATTGCTGCCGGTCTCGTGCAGATTTGTGTCAGTACCGGCGCAAATCGATCCCGCGGATGGGGTTGGTGGCTTGCCGGCGGTGTAATCGACATGTTTATCGGCTTCATGTTGGTACGTAGCGTGACCCTGGCAGAGGCCGTGTTCCCTTACTTCATCGGCATTGTCTTCATTTTTTGGGGTGTCAGCGCTCTGGTCGGCTCGGTTCACTCCCGCGCCGGCAGGTACTGGTGGCTCCAGCTCATCAACGGCCTTCTGCTCCTCGTTATCGGATTCTTCTTCCTTGAAGCCGGCTATCTGCAGAACATGGTTAACGTCAGCTTCCTGACCTCGCTTGCATTCATTTACTGGGGCTTTACCCTGGCCATGAGCGCCTACGACCTCAAGCCCGTCCCTCAGGAGTGAGGCCACAGGCCTCACTCCCAGTGGGCAGTGGGCAGTTGGCAATGGGCAGTGCTTGACTTCACACTCCCACACTATTCACTGCCCACTGCCCACTGCCGAGGCCGAAAGCCGAAGGCAAATTTGTTTCTTTGGCAAAATGTTCGTATCTTTGTGTCCCGTATGGATTAAACCAATTGACAATTTGGAGGTCTAAGGGGTATCAAATTTAACATTTTAACACTAAAGAAAGGTAAACGACGATGAAAGCGACGACTACACGAAGAGCACTCCTCACAGGGGCTCTGATGGCCATGCTGACGTCTGCGGCAACGGCCCAGGGCTATTTCGACGACGATATATATTTCGACGCCGAAAAAGTCAAGAAAGAGAAGGCCGAAAAGGCCGCCAAGGCAGCTCAGCAAAGGGCGGCCGAGGAGGCCCGCGAGCGCTATCTCGAAGACCTGGTCGACACCGAAGCGGGCTCAGACCGCAGTGTTGACGAATATAACCGCCGCAGCGGCTACACGCCCGTCAAGGAGCAGACCGCCGACCTGGGCGACAATTTCACCTATACCCGTCGCATTGAACAATTTTCTAACCCCGGCATCGTGGCTGATTCAAACGACGACGATTTGAAGTACTATTACACGTATGCCAACGACGAACTCGCCGGTTCAACCGGCAGCACGTCGCCAACAACGATAAATATATATGTTGACAATCCATGGGCAGATTTTTGGAGTCCCTATTACTATACCTCTGCATGGTCATGGGCCTGGTGCCCCGCATATTACAATCCCTGGTGGACCTATAATTACTGGGGCCCGTCATGGAGCTGGGGCTGGGGCTGGAATGACCCCTGGTGGGGTCCGTCATGGGGCTGGACCCACGGACCTTCGTGGGGTTGGGGCTGGACGCCTCCGCGCCCGCCTCACCACAACTCCGGCGGTGTGCAGACCGGCCATCGTCCCGGCGGATGGGGAGGCTCCGGCGTCAGCGGAACCCACGGACGCCCCTCGGCAGGCCGTAACCCCGGTGCGACTGTTGGCCGTCGCCCTGCAGGGACGCGCCCGACAGTGACTAACAATAGCGGACGCCCCTCGTCGGCGGCATCCTCGGGTCGCCCCCAGGGCATTACGACCTCGGGAACATCCTCCGGCCGTCGTCCTACAGGAACTTCAAACTATAATCCCTCGAACGCCACGCGCCCGGGCAATAATAGCGCAACATATCAGCGCGGCGGAACACTCCGCAGCGGCTCATCATCATCTTCTTCTTCCTCTTCAAGCAGCTATAACACCGGTGGACGCAGCAGCTCCTCGTCATCGTCCTACAACCCCGGACGCACCTCATCTTCGGGCGGCAGCTATAATACCGGACGCACTTCGAGCGGCAGCGGTCGCTCATCCGGTGGCAGCGGACGTTCCGGCGGCGGACGCCGATAATTAGGAATTAGTAATATGTAATAAGTAATCGGGCTCTTTTTTATGAAGAAATATATATTTGCGGCTTTTGCTGCGGTGTTGGCCTCGACGGCCATGTCTCAAAGTTCCGTCGACCTCTTCACCCTCTCATCGAGCCAACTGCGCGGCACTGCGCGCTACATGTCGATGGCGGGAGCTTTTGGCGCTCTCGGCGGCGACATCTCGGTGCTCAACCAGAACCCCGCGGGCATCGGCGTCTATCGCAGCAGTGACATCTCCGCGACTCTCGACATCGACGGCCAACGCACATCGTTGCAGGGCACAGGCTCCGAAACCTACACCCACAAGCAGACCCGCGCCGCATGTAATAACTTCGGCTACGTCGGCACGGTGAACCTCGGAAGTTCAATAATGCCCTACTTCCAATGGGGCGCGACTTATAACCGCGTGAACTCCTTTGAGCGTTATTATCGCGGCTACTTCCCGACGCTCTCGACTTCATGGTCTAACTATGTTGCCAACAGAGCGCAGGGATATACGCAGAACCAACTTTTCGGCGACGAGAAGTATGACCCGTTTTTCAACTCCGACTGCGACTGGCTCTCGATTCTGAGCTATAACACCCTGCTCATCAATCCGAATCCGAATGCCGGAAATCAGGGAGAGCAGGACTATGTCGGCCTCTTCAAGAATGACTCCTCGGGCAATGCCGAGGTCGAAGTTCGCGAACAAGGTTATATCGACGAGTACTCGATTAACTTCGGCGGCAATATCTCCGACATGATATATTGGGGCATCGGCTTCGGAATCCGTGACTTGAGTTTCACGCGCACGGCCAACTATAACGAGCAGATCAGCGACGCTTACGTTCCCGTCGACCCCGAGAACTCCGATAATCTCGGCAACGGGGCCGCAGAGTGGAGCATTGACTCCTATCAGCGCGTTTCAGGCACCGGATTCAATCTGAAAGTCGGTCTTATTTTCAAGCCCGTCAATGAATTCCGCCTCGGTCTTGCCGTACATACTCCGACATGGTATAATCTTAATTTCCAGCAGAGCGCCGATGTTCAATATGGTCTGGGCTACTTCGACGAGAAGTCGGGCTATTATACCTATGACAACTATCCCGGCGGCGATAATAATCCATATGCCTCGACGGGCGACGGCTACTGGAGCCGCTCGATGAAGACGCCGTGGCGCCTGATGGCGTCGGCTGCCGGAGTTTTTGGCGGACGCTTCATCATTTCGGCAGATTATGTCTATGAGGCATATCCTGATATGTGTACGACCGGCGATGACCCTGAGATTGCTGACATTGCCAACGATGTCAAGCAGTATTATCAGGGTTCACACGAGCTTCGCCTTGGCGCCGAGCTGCGCATAACTCCGGCATTCTCGCTGCGTGCCGGCTACGGATTCAAAACCTCGGCTGCCAAGTCTGAGGCCTACAATAGCCGCGAGTATATCTACACCTCGGGTGTGTCAACGATGTATGCCTTTGAGGGCGACCGCCATAATGTCACATTTGGACTCGGTTACCGCTTCGGACAATTCTCGATTGATGCCGCATATATCCATTCGACGCAGACCGCGCAATGGAGCGCATTCTCCTCTTTCCCTCATCAGGCCGATAACGCCTACGCTTTGGCTACCGGCGCGCAGAGAGGCCCGCAGGCAGAGTTGCGCGACACTCACAACCGCTTCGCCCTGACTCTCGGCTACAGATTCTAATCTTTTTCATAATAAATCGGGTCCGGCTTCATATTGGAGTCGGGCCTGATATTGTTGTTGGGTACCGCCGTAGGGAATCAAACCCTAATCTGATGAACCGGAATCATCTATTCTATTCGTTGAACTACGGCGGCATTTGCGCCTGCAAAGATACGAAGAAAAGTTATAACTTAAAAGTTAAAAATGAAAAATTAAAAGTCGGGATGGAGGCGGGCAACGGCACGTAACAACCGGAAGCCGCCGAGGTAGGTCACAAGAATGCCGAATTTGTTTTTGAGGCGCACCCGGGGATTGAATAGCGATGCGCGGCGGTAGCGCCGGATTGTGGATTTGCATCTGGCTTCAATCTGCGGTTCCGACAACCGGTTGGCACGAAGGAGCAGGTAGATGTTGAATGCGGCGCTGAGCGCACGGTCGCGCGCTGCGGCAACAAGTTCCGGATAGTTCTTCTCCATGAAATCAACCAACTCTTCCGTGACATCGAGCACCACTGCCCGCCCGGCATTGAAGGTGTGCATATAGCTCGCAGGATTGTCGGTGTAGACATAGAGTTTCGCCGGCGTCCACGCGACTTTGTTTGCCCGCAGGAACATGTGGGGATACGTGCGCAAATCCTCATACCAGCCGCTGCGAAACGATTCTGCCTCACAAATTTCCCGGCGATAGAGTTTGCCACATGCAGAGTTATTCAGATGGTGCTGATATAGAGAGTCTGCAATGGCTTCGGTCGGGGAGAATACCATCACTTGGTTTGGAATGAAGCGTAGCTGCATAGCAGCGTCTCTGTTTAGGCCGGCAGCGACAATATCAGCGTTGGTGTGCCGCTCGATATTACGGAAGATTTCGAGGGCACGGGGATGCAATTGATCGTCTGCGTCAAGAAAAGTAATGAATAAGCCTGTAGAAATTGTAATGCCTTGATTGCGAGCATTTGCGAGACCGCCGTTTTCGGGGAGGCGGAGCAGGCGGATGCGGGGGTCGGAGTAGGAGGCGCAAATTGCGGCGCAGTTGTCGGTCGAGGCGTCGTCGACCAAAATCAGCTCAAAGTCGGTGAAGGTCTGCCCGAGGGCGCTCTCGATGCAGGGGCGCAACAGGGTTTCGCCGACGTTGTAGATCGGGACTATGATGCTGATTTCTGGGCGGGTCATATCTTGCGTAGAACCATGGCGGTGCGTGGCGGCAGATAGAGCTTGAGCCATTCGCGTCCGGCAGGGGCATAGAGCGGGTCGAACTGCGTCAGATGGTGCGTTTGCAGGTCAATGTTGCCGTAGCCGCCGAAGCCGGGTTCGTCGGTCGACATTTCGCCGACGTATTCTCCGGCAGGAGCCAAGATTCCGTATCCTTCATATGCCTGAGTGGGCGAGAAGTTGAAAACGAAGACGAGTTCTCCACGCATAAAGGCGAGGACCTGATCGGAGTCTTTTTCCCACAGTTTCACTACCGGCTCGCGCTCAAATCCCTTTATGCCGCCAATGAGATGAATCATTGCATTGTCAAAGTTGTTGAGCATGAAGTATTTCAGGTAGTCGCTATCGACGAGTTCCCACTGGCGGCGGGCATATTTGTAGCTCCAGCCGTTGCCTTCGCGCGGAAAGTCAATCCACTCGGGGTGGCCCCATTCATTGCCCATGAAGTTGAGATAGCCGCCATTGATGGTCGCGAGAGTGACCAGACGAATCATCTTGTGGAGCGCCATGCCGCGGGCAATCACGGGGTTGGAGTCGTCGCGGCTCATGTGCCAGTACATGTCGGCGTCCATGAGGCGGAAAATCACCGTCTTGTCGCCGACGAGCGCCTGATCGTGGCTTTCGACATAGCTGATGGTCTTTTCGTCAGCCCTCCGGTTTGTGAGTTCCCAGAATATCGATGTCGGATGCCAGTCTTCGTCCTTTTTCTCTTTGAGAGTCTTGATCCAGTAGTCGGGAATGCCCATGGCCATACGGTAGTCAAAGCCCATGCCCCCATCCTTTACCGGCAGGGCCAGGCCCGGCATTCCGCTCATCTCTTCGGCAATGGTGATAGCGTTGCGGTTGATTTCATGAATCATTTTGTTGGCCAGCGTCAGGTAGGTGATTGCGTCAGTGTCCTGTCCGCCGTTGTAGTAGTCGCCATAACCGCCGAAGGCCTGTCCGAGGCCGTGGTTATAATAAAGCATGGAGGTCACTCCGTCGAAACGGAAGCCGTCGAAGTGATATTCTTCGAGCCAGTAGCGGCAGTTGCTCAGCAGGAAGTAGAGCGTGTCGCCCTTGCCGTAGTCAAAGCAGAGCGAGTCCCATGCCGGATGTTCGCGTCGCGAGGCGTCGTGGTGGAAATAAAGGTCGCGCGAGCCGTCGAGCCGGGCAATGCCCTCGACCTCGTTCTTGACGGCGTGGGAGTGAACGATGTCCATGATGACGGCAATGCCGCGCGAGTGGGCATCGTCAATCAGCGCTTTGAGCTCCTCCGGGGTTCCGAATTTGCTCGATGCGGCATAGAAGCTGCTGACGTGGTAACCGAAAGAGCCGTAGTAGGGATGCTCCTGGATTGCCATGATCTGGATGCAGTTATAGCCGTCTTTGGCAATGCGCGGAAGAATATTTGTGCGGAACTCCTCATACGTGCCGACGCCCTCCTTGTCCTGGGCCATGCCGACGTGGCATTCATAAATGAGCAGGGGGTCGGTGGCGGGTTTGAAACGTTTCTTTTTCCAGACATAGGGCGTCGCCGGAGCCCATACCTGGGCGGAGAATATCGGCGAGTCTTCGGCCTGCGTAACTCGCGTTGCGTAGGCGGGAATGCGTTCGCCGCTGCCCCCGTCCCATTCAACGAGCATCTTGAAATGGTCGCCGTGGTGCAGGTCATCGGTCGAAAATTTGCCCTCCCAGACGCCGTAGCTCTTCTTGAGTTTTTTGAGAGCAAACTTTTTTGACGGTTTCCAACCGTTGAAGTCGCCGATCAGGCTGATAGCCGTTGCGTTCGGTGCAAATTCGCGGAAAATCCATGATCCGTCGGTCTGACGGTGAAGACCGAAATATGTGAATGCGTCGGCGAAATCGGCTAACGAGCCGGCCTTCGCGGTCAGCTCCGCCTCGCGGGCGAGGGCCTGACGGTGGCGCCCCTCGATTGCATCGGTAAAAGGTTCGAGCCAGGGATCGTTCTTTATCAGTTTCAGACGCGACTTGCGCGCTCTCTTTTCAGTCTTCATGGTCGTAAATTTTGGGTTAATACTTCGCAAATATAATCCATTTCATCGTAATATGCAAATAAATCAGCTAAAACACTTGTTCCCGTATGTTTGCGACGCGTGGTCGGTTCGGTCGGGGTGGAGGGTCAGGCGAGGATGGTCGCGAGGATGCCGGTTGCATGTTCGACGGAGTCAACGTTGGCGATGATGATGGAGCGGCGGCCGTCGCGCTCGCGGAACTGACAATCGTGCGGGTTGCGGGTGACGTAGTCGATTATGCGTCCGAACATCGGGCTCTGGTAGTAGGCGAGGTTCTGTTCGGACACGAAGAAGAGAAACATCTTTCCCTGCTTGAGCGAGACCTTTTCGATTCCGAGCTTGCGGGCCAGGCGGCGCAGGCGAGGCACGCGCAGCAGCTCTGCCGCCGGCCGGGGAATGCGTCCGAAGCGGTCTTCGAGGCGTTCGCTGAAAGCGCGCAGGTCGAGTTCGCGCTCAATGCCGTCGAGTTCGCGATAGAGAGCGATGCGCTCGGAGTCCTGAGGCACGTAGTCGGCCGGCAGAAGCAGTTCCATGTCAGACTCGATGGTGCAGTCGGCAACAAAGTCCTGTTCCGCCTCATCCTGCCCGGCGAAAGTGTCGGCAAACTCCTCGGTGCGCAGCTCCGTAACGGCTTCTTGGAGAATGCGCTGGTAGGTTTCATAGCCCAGGTCGGCGATGAAGCCGCTCTGTTCGGCGCCAAGCAGGTTGCCGGCGCCACGGATGTCGAGGTCTTGCATCGCGATGTGGATTCCGCTGCCGAGATCCGAGAAACTCTCGATTGCCTGCAGGCGCCGGCGGGCAACGGCCGAGACCTGAGCGCCCGCGGGGACGGCGAGGTAGCAGAACGCTTTGCGCGAGCTGCGGCCAACGCGTCCGCGAAGCTGGTGAAGTTCAGACAGACCGAAGTTCTGGGCGTTGTAGATTATCATCGTGTTGACGTTAGGCATGTCTATGCCGCTCTCAACGATTGTGGTGGCGATGAGGATGTCATAGTCGCGGGCCGTGAAGTCGATAATCGACTTTTCGAGCTTTTCGGGGGGCATCTGGCCGTGGGCAACCACTGTGCGTGCATCGGGAACGAGGCGATGAACTGTGTTTTCCAGGTCATAAAGCCCCTCGATGCGGTTGTTGATGATGAAGACCTGGCCCCCGCGGCTGAGCTCGAAGTTAATGGCTTCGGCCAGGATCTCGTCGGTCATTGAGAGCACCTGGGTCGCAATGGGGTGGCGGTTCGGCGGCGGAGTGGTGATGGCGCTGAGGTCGCGGGCTCCCATGAGCGAGAACTGCAGGGTGCGCGGAATCGGTGTGGCGCTCATCGTCAGGGTGTCGACGTTGATTTTAAGCTCTTTGAGTTTCTCTTTGACGGCAACGCCGAACTTCTGCTCTTCGTCGATGACGAGGAGACCGAGGTCGTGGAACTTCACCGACTTGCCGATGAGTTTGTGTGTGCCGATAATGACGTCGATTTTACCCTCGGCGAGCGAGGCGAGAATTTCCTTGACCTGCTTGGGGGTGCGTGCGCGCGACAGGTAGTCGACCCTTACGGGGAACTCCCTGAAGCGCTCGGAAAATGTGCGGAAGTGCTGATAGGCGAGCACCGTGGTCGGCACGAGCACGGCGGTCTGTTTTCCGGCGGTTGCGGCTTTGAACGCGGCGCGCATGGCAATTTCCGTCTTGCCGAAGCCCACGTCGCCGCATATCAGGCGGTCCATCGGTCGCGGCGACTCCATGTCGGCTTTTACGGCCTGCGTGGCGGTCAGCTGGTCGGGGGTGTCTTCATAGATGAAGCTCGCTTCGAGCTCATGCTGCATGTAGTCGTCGGGCGGGAATTCGAAGCCCTGCTCCTGACGCCGGCGCGAATAGAGCGAAATCAGGTCGCGGGCAATGTCTTTGAGTTTGGTCTTGGTGCGCTCTTTGAGCTTCTTCCACGCTCCGGAGCCGAGTTTGTTGATGCGAGGCGCCTCTCCCTCTTTGCCGCGATATTTGCTGAGCTTGTGCAGCGAGTGGAGCGAGACGAAAATCGTGTCGCCGTTGAGATAGGTGAGCTTGATCATCTCCTGCATGCGTCCGTTTATTCCCGCTGAACGGACCAGGCCGGCAAAGCGGCCGATGCCATGGTCGGAATGTACGATGTAGTCGCCCGGCTCAATAGCGCTCAACTCTTTGAGGCTTAAGGCGAGCTTGCCCGAGCGGGCGCGTTCGCTCTTGAGCGAATACTTATGGAAGCGGTCAAAAATCTGGTGGTCGGTGAAGACGCACGACCGTGTGGTGTGGTCGATGAAGCCGGCATGGAGTGTACCGATGACGGGAGTGAACTCCACCTTGTCGCCCCGCTCCTCAAAGATTGAGCGCAGGCGTTCGTGCTGCTTGACGGAGTCGGAAAGTATGTATAGGCGATAGCCCTCAGATTGCAAACGGGAGAATTCCGCGCCGATCAGGTCGAAGTTTTTATGGTATATGCCCTGGGGTGAGCACTTGAAGTCGAGCGTTGCCCTGGCGCCCGAGGCGGCATGGTCGGCGTCGGAATATATCAGCGTGCGCATGCCGCTCATCAGCGTGCATAATGCTTCGGCGTCAACAATCTGTTCCATCGATTTTGCATCGCCTTCGTCGGCATATGCTGCCGAGGCCGAGAATTTCTCGCCGGCAACGGCACGCACGCGGTTCATGGTCAGCGAGGCATCATCGCGTACGGCGATTACCGTTGCCGGGCCGACGAAATCGAGCAGCGAACCGCCGACCGACTGATCGGCAACGTTTGCGCTGACGTCTATTGCGTCGAGTTTGCGCTCCGATAGCTGAGTCTCGACATTGAAGAGACGGATAGAGTCAACGTCATTGCCGAAAAGATCGATGCGGAACGGTAGCTCGTTGCTATAGCCATAGATGTCGATAATGGAGCCGCGCACGGCGAAATGGCCCGGTTCGTAGACATAGTCCTCTTCCGTGAACCCGTTTTCACGCAGCCATCTGAGTGTTTCAGTGAGGTTGAGTTTCGCCCCGGTGGCAATATGGAGCGTACGGTTATTGACCTCTACGGGCGAGGCAACCTTCTCGGCCAACGCCTCGGGATAAGTTACCAGAAAGCGCAGCGGAGAACCCGGAGCATAGAGGCGTGCCGTTGCCTCATTGCGAAGAATTTGCGACGGGGCATCGGCCTGACCGTATTTGATATGGCGCTTATATCCCGATGGGAAGAACGCAACGGCGTCGTCGCCACACAGGCGTGTCAAGTCATGATATAGATAGCCGGCATCGTCAGCCGTATCGGCAACGACAATCATCGGGCGCTTGCGGCCGGTCTCCGATAGCATCAGCGCAGTCGCGGACCCTGCCAGACCGTAGACGCTGACCGTCCGCGCCTCGCTCAGCGCGCTTCTGAGCGCCTTTTCGCGCCCCTTATCAGCGGGCAGAGTAATCAATTCATTTCCCATATTCTTATGATTTTTGCAAGCCTAAACCGAAAAAATAGGTTGATAAATTTGA
>CAZKOF010000018.1:0-31086 GCA_964554335.1 uncultured Bacteroides sp. | reverse complement strand
AGCCTAATAAGAGCATAAAATTGATTTTTAACAAATTTTAAGAGACACTAGTGATTTTAACATTTAATTCGGGAGTATGGTGTCTGTCGGCGTCTTTAGTACGGTTGCCGTATATCCGATTTTTTTAAAGCCTTTGGCCACCGTTTCGGGGTTTGTTTTACCCGGATCATACTCTATCGTTACCGTTTTATCAGGGATGGAGGTAACAATCCGCTTGACGCCTTTCTCAAAACGCCGCCACGGCATCTGCATGTGCCACAAATACCGGCAACATGGTCTGAGTCCCGACATTGAACGGCAAAAGTTTGGCAAGGTCATAGCTCATGCAATCGGAATCATCATGATGGCAACAGTGTTTGTCGGGGCACGCATCATGCGAAGTCAACATCGTCGACACGTCGCCGGAATGTGCGCAATGCACCGCAACAACCCCCACACCCATGTGTATAACCATGAGCGAGAGTATCGATATGACAATTATCCGTGCTGCTTTCTTCATCTTGGCCATGTGGAGCGGTAATGCAGCGACAAATGTACTGATAAAAAATGACATGACGGGGTTTTTCCCGGCGGGGTCGCGAATTTTAACTTCCCTTAACGGATCGGGCCTGTTGTTCCCTGCCGGAGCCTTTGCGGGATTGAGGGAATTGCGTAACTTTGCAGCCGTTTTATGGAAGAGAAACTTTGGAATAAAGAGTACCTGAAGGTGATGACGAGCAATTTTCTGCTCTACTTCGCCTTTTACCTGCTGACGCCGTTGCTGCCGCTCTATCTCGACGAGCGGTTTGCCGCCGACAAGGATGTTATCGGCATTGCTCTCAGCGGCTATGTTGTCGCGACCCTGCTTGTCAGGCCGTTCAGCGGCTTCGTTGTCGATACGTTCAACCGCAAGACCGTGCTGATGGTCTGCTTTTTCGCTTTTTTTGTCTGTTTCGCGGGCTATCTCGGTGCGGGCTCGCTGCTGATGTTTGCGATTGTCAGGACGATTCATGGCATTCCGTTCGGCGCAACGACCGTGGCCAACTCTACGGTGGCCATCGACGTGCTCCCATCCTCGCGCCGCAATGAGGGCGTGGGGTTCTACGGCCTGAGCAATAACCTGGCCATGGCCATAGCGCCGAGCGCGGGCATCTATATTTTTCATGCCACGGGCGATTTCGGGCTCCTTTTCCTACTGTCGCTCATTCTGGCCCTCCTGGGCTTCGTAATGACCACGCGCGTCAACCTTCCACGGCGCATGAAGGTCGAGGGGAAGCCGAAACTGAGTCTGGACCATTTCTTTCTCGGGCGCGCGTGGCTGCTGGCGGTGAATATTTCGATTTTCGGCCTCTGTTGGGGCGTCATGAGCAACTATGTGGCCCTCTATGGCAAGCAGACGCTCGGAATTACCGACGGAACGGGCATCTTCTTCGCCGTGCTCTCCGCAGGGCTCATGATTGCCCGGCTCTTCGGCGCCAAGTCGCTCAGGCGCGGCCTGATTGCCCGGAACTGCCTGATCGGGGTGATTTTCAGCACCGTCGGCTACCTGCTTTTTGCCCTCGCTCCGGGGCGATGGAGCTACTATGCCTCGGCGCTCTTCATCGGCCTGGGCAACGGGCGCATGTATCCGGCGTTTCTCAACATGTTTCTCGGCGTTGCGCGCCATGACCAGCGCGGCACGGCGAATTCCAGCATTCTGATTGCCTGGGACCTCGGCATGGGTCTGGGCATCCTTCTCGGCGGCTTCGTTGCCGAATATGCCGGCTATTCGGCGGCTTTTTGGGGCATTGCCGCATCACAGGCTTTCGGCGCCCTGCTCTTTGCTTTCGTGACCCGCGGCTTCTACGAGCGCCGCAAGCTTTAGTAGATGTCTTCGGTGAGCTGGTGGAGGAGGGCGGCGTAGCGCGAGGTCACGGCGTCGGCGAAGCGGGCGCCCTTTTCCGCCGTGGCGAGGGCGGGCGAGCCGATGCCCGTGTCGTCGCTGACGCGTGCCCAGTTGCGGGGCACCCATGCGGTTCCGCGGCGGAGCTCTTCAGAGGCAAACGTGCGCGAGGCTCCGGAGCCGGCCTCGGCGAGGTTGACGAGTTCGGGGCGGTAGTGCATCATCACGGAGGTTTCCAGTTCGTCGGCGTGGTCGCCGGGTTCGTCAAAGTACTCTTTTGCGGGGCAGACTTTATACCATTCCGAGCAGGCAATCAGCATGTCGGGGAAGTCGACGGCGAGGTCGCGGATCATGTTTTTGAAGCCGTTGCCGCCGTGGCCGTTGATGATGAGCAGGCGGCGGAAGCCCTGAGCGTAGAGCGAGGCGGCGATGTCGGTCAGTACGGCTTTCTGAGTCTCGTAGCGGGTGTGGACGCAGAATTTCAGCTCGCGCTGGCCGGGGTTTTGCGACCCGAGGGCGACCGGCGGCATCACCATTGCGCGCACACCGTAGCGCTCCAGGGCTTTGCGGGCAGAGTCTACGGCAATGTCGTGTGAGGCCATTGCGTCGGTCAGATAGGGGAGGTGGAAGTTATGGGGTTCGGTTGCTCCCCAGGGGAGTATGACAACCCGGTAGTCAAGGTCGCGGGTTGTCCCGAAGTTGCTGATGCTGAGATCAATGTCCTTATTACTCATCGGAGATGCACTTTGAGGGTTTCGGCGGTGCGGATACGCGGTTTGAGTTCGCCTCCGTAGAGATAGAGGGCGTCGGGCAGCGCGAAGAGTGCGGCACCGGCGCGGGCAGCGTCGGGGGTGGTTGCAAGAGTTTCCCAGCTGCCGTCGGCAGGATTGAAAATCAACACATTGGGGTTGAACTGATACCAGTCGACGGGGTGGAGCAGATAGTCGGGGGTCTGGTTTTGGAGCGCGGCGAGGAAGACGTCGCGGTTCACTCCGCCAGCCGCGGCGATGCGTCCGTCGGCGAGGGTCACGGCCACTCCGCCGCCGAGCGAGAGGCCGCCGGGAGGCTCGGGCAGGGAGGTCCACTTATTGGCCGCGGGGTCGTAGGCGAGGCCGTCAACGTTGAGCGTCGCGTCTTTGCCGTCGTGTTTTCCGGCAAATCCGCCCCATAGGTAGAGCTTGCCGCCGGATGCCGCCATTGCGGGCTGCACGCGCGGGTTGCCGGGCATTGACTTGAGTTTGCGCCAGCGGCCTGTTGTGAGGTCGAGGCTATAGAGGGCGTTCGAGGGCTTTCCGTCGAGGTTGCCGCCGGCAACGTAGACTGTCGAGCCGATGGCAGCAGCCGAGGCATTGTCGATGGCCGCGGGAGCGGCGGGAAGTTCCGATAGCTCGCCGTTGAAGAGGAATGTGCGGCCGTCGGGGGCGATGAACACGAGTCCGGCAGGCGTCGATGCCGATGCGCCGTAGGCCATATCCTCGGGCAGCGAGCCGATTCGGCGCCAGATCATCTCTGCGGGGTCGGCGGCGTAGATGCCGCGGTAGGTGCGTTTCGAGGCCGTGGGCGCCAGGGGGTCGTCGCACGGGAAGTTGGCGCCGCCGGCAAGAATCAGGCGGCCGTCGAGGGTGCCGAAGAAGGGCGCCGAGACTCCGCGCTCATAGCCGGGTTCCGGTGTGAGGTCGTTGAGGTTCGAGGCCTCAGATTTGAATGTCGAGGCGGGGAGGCCGTCGGTGCTGACGAGGTTGGCGCGGGTGAAGGGCTGCCAGGCGTAGCGTATCAGGCGAGGATTTTTTACAGACATGCTTTTGAGGGTTAGGGTGTTACCGTTGATTGTCGCTTCGGCCGGGAAGTAGAGGCCGTCGAACTCGGCGAGTTCAAACGTGCGCGGGGCCAGGGAGTCGGAGGTTGCCAGCGGAGTTGAGAACGTCAGCGTCATGCTCCCGTCGGCGTTGGCATAGGCGCGGAGCAGCTCGGGGCCGGCCGCGGCGATGTCGCTGCGGCCATAGACGCGGTTGAGGGCCAGGCGGGCCAGGCGGTCGGCAACGGGGCGCTTGTTGCGCGGATGAACGTCGAGGGAGTCGCCGACGTCGTGGCTTACGGCCATGCCCGTTCCGGGAATTGACCGGGCGAGCAGGCGCTGGCTATTGCGGAATTCGGGCCACGACGGGCGGGCGATGCTGCTGAGCTGAACGAAGAGAAACGGCAGCTTGGGCGAGCGGAACTCGCGGCGCCAGGAGTCGACCAGCAGCGGGAAGAGCTGCTCGTGGAGTTCGGTGTTGTGGGCGTTGCTCTCGCCCTGATACCATATGACGCCGGCCAGTGAGGGGCGCCCGAGCGGACGGATGCCCGCGGCGAAGAGATATGAGGGTTCGTAGGGGTGGCGTCCGAGGGGGCGTTCGCCGATGTTCTCGCCGACGCGACGCTGCACCCACTTCTGGAGGTAGTCGTTGGTGCGCCAGTCGATGAGGATTTCCGGCATTTCGGCCTCGAGGGTGTTGACGTCGACCCACGACTCTGTCGGCGAGCCGCCGACGGGGTTGGAGATGATGCCTACGGGAACCCGGAGGGAGTCGCGCAGGGCGCGGCCGAAGAAGTAGGCGATGGCCGAGACGTCACCGACGTTGTCGGGCGTGGCGGCTTGCCAGCGGCCGGGGCGGTAGTGTTCGAGGCGGTCGATTTTCTCGAGAATCGAGTCGGGCCAAAGAACGTTGTCGGTGCGGGCAATCTCTTTCAGATCGAAGATGCGCAGCAGCGAGTCGCCCGCCGCGGCAACGGCCTCCGGGCCGCCCACGGCGTTGCGCAGGTAGAACTCCATGTTGCTCTGGCCCGAGGCGAGCCATACTTCGCCGGCGAGGATGTCGCTCAGGGTCAGGGTCGTCTTGCCGTCTGTGACGGTCAGGGTGTATGACGGGCCGGTGACGAGCGGGGCATTGGTGATTTCCCACTTGCCGAGGTTCGAGGCCGAGGTCCGATAGGTGCGGTTGTCGAGGGTCAGAGTGATGGGTGCTCCGGCGTCGGCCGTGCCGCTGAATGTCAGCGGGCGGTTTCGCTGAAGAATCATGCCGCTTTGGTATATCTCGGGCAGGCGCAGGCCGCCGTAGTTGCCCGTGATGGCGGCGTGCACGGTCTCGGCCATGATTGTCGCGCCCTCGGCGTTGGGGTGGATGTTGTCGAAAATCAGGTTCTGGCGGTCGCGCAGCGGGGCGTTGAAGTCAATCAGCTCGGCGCCGGAGATGGCGGCGACGTTGCGTATGGCCTGTTGGATTTTCAGGCGCCAGTCGCGTGTGCCGGTGCGAAAGCGGTAATGGCCCGCGCGCAGCGGGGTCAGTTCGGCAATCAGGATGCGCACGTCGGGGTTCACGGCCCGCAGCGAGTCGATGATGGCGAGGTAGTCGGTGACGAACTCGTCGTTATAGTTCGGCCAGTTGCGCGGGTCGGTGTCGTTGACTCCGAGGTGGATTACCGCGATGTCGGGGCAAAAGTCCAAAGCCGCGCGGAATTCGGGTAGGGCGTTGTAGGGCTTGTGGCCCCGGCGCAGCAGAGTGGCCCCGGAGTTGCCGAAGTTGCCGACCTCGAAGTCTTCGCCGAGCATGCGCCGGAGCTGAAAGGGGTAGGCGTTGGTTTCGCGCTCGGGGAGCAGGTAGCCGTAGGTGATGCTGTTGCCGATACATGCGACTTTGGTTTTGGCCTGTAGGCCAAAACCAAAGATTATTGCGAGTAGATTACAGAGAATTAGCCGACGCATTATTTCTTCAGTATTTCGTCGATGATGAGCGGACACTTGATGAGCATTCGCGGAATGTGGAACGGGCCTTTGAAGATGTTGCCTTTGGCGGTCTGGGCAACCGAGCCGTCGCGATGAAGGTAGCCGAACCATTCGGGATACTTCTCGTCGGGCAGGTGGGCATACATCCAGTCGTTGGCCATGCGGTGCATTTCGAGATATTTCGGGTCGCGGGTCGCTTCGTAGGCATAGAGCGTTGCAATCACGGCCTCACACTGCGGCCACCAAAACTTCATGTCCTGCGAATAGTCCTGATTGGGGAATCCTTTGCAGTCGCGGAAGTTGATGATGCCACCGAATTCGGGGTCCCAGCCCCAGTCCCAGCTCCAGTCGAGAATCTGCAGGGCCGTGCGTGTGAGCTCGGGCTCCCAGCCGCGGGTCTTGGCCTCCTCGAGCAGGAACCATGCCGTCTCGATGCAGTGGCCGGGGTTGATTGTGCGGCCGTTGAGCGTGTCGATGACGTCGCCCTCGGGGGTGACCATCTCGAGCAGGGCTTTATATTCGGGGTGAATGAAGAGTGTTGTGATGGCACGGAGCGATTCGTCGATCTGCTCGCTCAGGCAGGGGTCCGCGATGACCTCGCGGATGCGCGCGGCGGTGTTGATGAGAATCATCGTGACGCTATGGCCGACGGCGCGGAGCGTCGGCAGATACTTGGGTTCGAGAATGCCGGGCGTAGCGATGAATCGGCGGATATTCTTGAAGAGGGTCAGGGCCTTTTCGGCATACTCGCGTGAGTCCGTGGCCAGAGCATATTCGCTCATCGCAATGGCGGCGAAACACTCCGAAAAGACGTAGCGGCGCTTGCGCAGGGGGGTGCCGTCGGCCATTACCTCGAAAAACATGCGCCCGTCCGTGTCGAAGCAGTGGCGCTCGATGAAGTCGATGCAGCTGCGCGAGAATTCGAGATACTCGGGGTTGCGGTCGAGGTTATTGTAGGCAAAGGCATAGATGAAACCGCAACGGCCCTGGAACCACACCGACTTGGTGGGGTCCATCAGGCGCCCCTCGCGGTCAAGGCAGGTGTAGACGCCGCCGTTGACGCGGTCCCAACCGAACTTGAGCCAAAAGGGGAGAATGTTGGTCAGCGCGTCCTCGCGGTAGCGCTCGCGGCAGGCGAGCAGGTAGGTGTTGTCCATCGGCTCAGAATTTATTGCAGCGTTCAAAGAACCCGATTTCCTCGAGCTCGCGCTTCATCTGTGCCTCCTCCTCGTCGGTGACGTTGCGGAAGGGCGTGCGGTTCGGGCCGAGGTCGAGGCCGATGAGTTTCATGATGCGCTTGCCGCCGACGATGTTTCCGCGGTAGCGGCAAATCACGTTGATGACCTCCTGCGAGAAGTTCTGGTGCTCGCGGGCGGCCTCGATGTCGCCGCGGTTCCAGGCGTCGATGATGGCGGTGAGCTCGCGGCCGTTGTAGTTGGTGGTGCCGCCGATGCCGCCGCGGGCGCCGCCCATGGCCAGACAGGGAAGAATGGTCTCGTCCTGACCGTGGAGCATGTCATACTTGCCCCCTTTGTAGAGGCGGCACTGATTGTACTCATACAGGCTCTCGAACGTGTACTTGATGCCGGCGAAGTTTTTGACGCGGCCGTCAACGGCCTTCAACAGGTCGAGCATCGGCAGGAAGGCGCCGTTGAATGCCGGGATGTGGTAGAAGTAGAAAGGAAGTTCGGGAGCGCCGCAGGCAATCTCCTCGATGTATTTCACCAACTCCTCGACTCGGCCGATTTTCGGGAATGGAGGCGCCATTGCGCCGATGCCCCAGGCGCCGATTTCGGCGGCGTGGCGGGCGAGTTCGCGGGAGTCGCGCACGCAGCAGCTGCCAACGTGAACAATCACTTTGAAGCCCTCGGGAGCGGCCTTGACCCAAGCCTCGGCAAGGGCTTTGCGCTCGTCGGTCGTCAGCATGTAGCCCTCGCCCGAGGAGCCGTTGACAAACACGCCTTTGAGGCCGTTTTTCTGAAGCATGGCGGCGTAGGCCGGAATGGGAGCGAGGTTGAGGTTGCCTTCAGCGTCGAAGGGAGTGAACGGGGCGTCGATGAGCCCCTGAATCTTTTCAAAAGTCATAATATTATATCGTAAGAGTTTTAACTTTTCATTTTTCATTTTTCATTTTTCATCTCTCAAACCATCTCGTCGCAGGTGGGTTTGAGAACCAGCAACTGCAGGGCCAGGGCAATGAGCAGGATGCCGCCCATCAGGGCGAAGCAGATGCCCAGGCCGACGCTTGCGGTCAGCGCGCCGAGAAGCTGCGTGGTAATGGCGCCCATGATGACTCCCAGGGAGTTCATGAACCCATAGGCCATTGCGCGCCGCTTGGCCGGGACGAACTGGCAGAGAATCGGCATGTTGTTGGCATCAAACATGCCGTAGCCGACGCCGAACGTCAATCCCGCCAGCACCGAGAACAACGCGTTGTGGGCCAAACCGATGAGCACCAGGGCCGGAATCATCATGGCCAGGCCGATGGCCGACGTGTAGATGCGTCCGCGAATGTTCTTCTTGACCCAGCGGTCTGAAATCGGGCCGCCGATCATAACGCCGATGAAGCTGCTCAGCGCAATGGTCAGGGTTGCCATCGGGCCGGCCCACTCCATCGAGATGCCGAGATTGTCGGTGAAGAGCGTCGGCAGCCAGTTTTTCGTTGCCCAGCCCGGAATTGAGCTCGTTGCGAAGAAGAAGAGAATAACCCAGAAGGCAACGTTGGAGAATATCATTGCGAAGGAGCGCACAAAGCTCTCCTTTTTAGTGGGCAGTTGGGAGTGGGAAGTGGGCAGTGGGGCTGCGTGGCCCTCCTTTTCATGGAGCAGGAAGACGAGCACCAGGGCGTAGGTAACGCCGACTATGCCGAACCAATGGAACGTTGCCTGCCACGACCACGTCGTTGCAACCAGCGAGCCGAAGCCGCCGAGAGCCTGGCCGCAATAGAGGCCGGTCATGTGCAGGCCGATGGCCAGCGAGCGGCTCTTTCCCGTGAAATAGTCGGCAATCAGCGAGAGAGCCGACGGAATGTAGAGCGCCTCGGAGATACCCATGATTCCGCGGAGCCACATCAACTGGTTGAGGCCTGTGGCATAGCCCATTGCATAGGTGACGCCCGACCATACGCCCAACGACCCGACGATGAGCCACTTGCGGCTGACTCGGTCGGCCACGGCGCCCGAAAACGGGCTCGCGATGCCATAGACCCACAGGAATATGGCCATCAGTGCGCCGAACGCTTCGGCATTCTGCAGGGCGGTGATGTCGAGGGCAATGTTCTGCTGCATGGTCGAAAGCATCTGACGGTCAAGATAGTTGAGCAGGGCAACGACCCAAAGCATGGCGACCACCAGCCAGGGATAAGCTTTATAATTCTGAATTTTCATGGCAATTACATTATACGGCCACAAAAGTAAGAATTTATTTCTGATTTCACAAACGTCCAACCCCCACATCCCGCACATTTCACTTTTTGGGGTCGGAGGGTTTGCGGAGGGCGGCGAGGTTGCGTTGCAGGCCGGTGAGTTTTGTGCGTTTGATGGCGGAGTGGCGGAAGAGGGCCGAGAAGCGCTCGGGGGTCATCTCGGCGATGTCGGCGGGGGTCAGTGCGGCAAGTGCTTCCGAGGGGTGGAAGTCGGCGATGGGGGTCGGGCGGGCGGCGGCATTGTGGGGGCAGACGCGCTGGCAGATGTCGCAGCCGTAGATTGTGGGCAGCGGGGAGTCGAGCTCTCCGCGATATTCAATCGTCAGGTAGCTGAGGCAGCGGCGGGCGTCGAGGCCGGAGGCGTCGGCGCTCAGGCACCGGCCAGGGCAGGCGTCGACACACCGGCGGCATTCCCCGCAGCCGCTCGCGGGGAGGCTATTGGCGGGTTGGGCCACGTCGTCATAGAGCTCGGTGTTGAGAATAAATCCCAAAAAGAAGTAGGAGCCGAGTCCCGGAATAATCAGTTGGTTGTTGCGGCCGATGAACCCGAGGCCGGCGCGCGCGGCCCAGTAGCGTTCGCGCAGCGGGGCAGTGTCTACACACACGCGCGACTCTCCGGGGAGACGTGAGGCCGCTTCCGTCAGCCGCTCGCGCACAACTTCGTGGTAGTCGCGGCCGCGGGCATAGAGCGATATCGGCAGGTTGATTTTGTCGTCGGTATAGTACGGGAAGCCGACAACGATGAGGGTGCGGGCGCCGTCGAGCAGTGTGCGCGGGTCGAGGCGCTGGTCGGGATATTTTTCGAGGTAGCTCATTTCGCCGTGGCGCCCTTCGGCGACCCAGCGGCGAAACTGCCCGGCGGCGTCAGGGTCAACGGGCGAGTCAAGCGGCGTTGCGGCCCAGGGCAGCTCAATCGTGGAGAGAATGGAGCTCAAATCCATTTTCCAGGAGCCATTCGATTGCGCGGGGGAGCGCGGGAATAGTGTTGCGCATCGATTTCAGCGAGTCGTGGAACACGATAATCGAACCGTTGCGCGCAAAGCGGCGCACGTTGCCGACAACCTCCTCGGGGGTAATGTAGACGGCATAGTCGCGCGTCACGACGTCATACATTATCAGGTTGTAGTGCTTGCGGATGACGGCGCTCTGACCCCAGCGAAGCAGTCCGTGGGGCGGGCGGAAGAGCTCGGTGTTAAGCAGCAGGTCGGCCTCTTTGACGTCGCGCAGATATTTGTGGCGTAGGGTTTTGCGCCCCTGCAGGTGGTGCATCGTGTGGTTTCCGATTGCGTGGCCACGGCGGCGTACCTCCTCGACCAGCTCGGGGTGGCGCCGGGCGTTGTCGCCGACCATGAAGAATGTGGCTTTGACGCCGTAGCGGTCGAGAATGTCAAGAATCCGGGGGGTTACTTCCGGAATGGGGCCGTCGTCAAAGGTCAGATACGCAACCTTTTTCCCGCGCCGTTTGATGCGCCAAACGGCTTCGGGAAAAAGTATGCGATAGAATAGCGGAGGCTGAACCACCCAGTTCTTGAACAGATTCATTGCGAGGGCGCTTTCGCGCCGGTTAAGAGGTTAAGAGGTTAAGAGGTTAAGAGGTTAAGAGGTTAAGAGGTTAATGGGTTAGGGGTTAGGGGTTATTTTGAGTCGTTTTAATTTTTAATTTTTAACTTTTAATTTAATAGGCAAATTGGTTGAAGAAGGTGATCAGGTCGATGCCGCGGGTCAGGGCGTAGTCCTGAAGGAACGCGTTGGCTTTGTCCTGTCCGAAGTTCTGCATGTAACCTGAAATCAGGGCCGCCAGGTAGCTGTAGTCGCCCTGCGAGTCAACGATGTGCATGATTGCGCGGTCGTTGACCGACAACGAGTGATACTGGCCCGGTGTCAGCGACATCATGTAGGGAATATACTCGCCGAAGCGGCTGATTTCGTTCTGATAGAGCTCCTCGGCGCGTCTCATGGCATCGACGTCGCCCGTTTCGCGGGCAAGGTCAACATAGAGCTGGGCAACGTTCTCGCCGGAGGGAATGACGAACGGCGTATTTTTTGTCGGGAGCTTGTCCATCATCAGGTTAAGCAGCTTGAGGGCGCGCTCGCTATCGCCGGCGGCGCGGAGCGATTCGGCGACCTCGATGATTGCATAACGCGTCGACGACACCATGCGGCCGACAGTCTCGTCGAGGTAGACGTCGCCGCCATTCTCGGTGTCGAGGCCGCCCCAGCGGAAGCGCTCGGTGATGTTCTCATAGGCGATGTCGTTGTTGGCCTTATAATATGCGCCGGAGCGGTATGGCATGATCTGGCGGGCCATGCCGGTGACATACATGTAGGGGTTCAGGTCGAGATAATAGTCGTCGGGCACGGTGTTGGCAATGTAGACGGGGCGGTTCCAGCCGTTGGCTGCCGAGGTCGCGATGATGTCGAGCATCAGCATGTCGGACTGCGTGATTATCGGCTGGCGGTTTTTGGCGGTCAGGGCCGTCGGCAGGTCAACGACGATGTCGTCCTCGCCGCGGAGCGTGTCGCCCGGAATCACGACCGTTCCGGCCTGGATAACCGGGTAGTTCACGCCCATCATGGCGCCGGCGCGGTCGGGGGCGTCGCTATAGTAGAGGTCAAGGAAGTCGCTGACATTGTCGCGCAAGGTGTCGACGCGCATGACGTAGCCGCTTTGGCGGCGACCCTGGCCAAAGACGCTCTTGTCGGCCTTCATCGGGGCCGGGGCGGCTTCATAGGCGGGAATCATGTGTTGGGCGGCATACCAGTCGGTCGTCAGGTAGCTGAGGTTGATGACGCGCACGTCGGTGCGGTAACCTTCGACCTCCTGGGCGTACCATAGGGGGAAGGTGTCGTTGTCGCCGTTGGTGAAGATGATGGCGTTAGGTTCCAGCGAGCTGAGATAGTTCATGCCGAAGTCGCGCGCCGTGTAGCGGCCCGAGCGGTCGTGGTCGTCCCAGGTCTGCGAAACCATTTGCAGCGGCACGATGAGGCCGATGACCGTGGCGGCGATTGCGGCGCCGACCGAGGGCTGCTGCTTTTTGAGCAGCTTGTCGATGCCGGCGGCGATGGCGCCGACGCCGAGGCCGATCCAAATTGCAAACGCATAGAACGAGCCCGCGTAGGCATAGTCGCGCTCGCGCGGCTGCAGCGGAGTCTGGTTCAGATAGAGCACGATAGCGATGCCGGTCATGAAGAAGAGGAAGAACACGACCCAGAACTGGCGGATGCCGGTGTCGCCCTTGAGCGACTGCCACATCAGGCCGGCCAGGCCGAGGAGCAGCGGGAGCATGTAGAAGACGTTGTGCCCCTTGTTGCCCGAGCCGAAGTCGGAGGGGAGCAGCGACTGGTCGCCCAGGCGGGGATTGTCGATGAAGGGGATGCCTGAAATCCAGTTGCCGCGGTTAACCTCGCCGTTGCCCTGAAGGTCGTTCTGGCGTCCGGCGAAGTTCCACATGAAGTAGCGGAAATACATGTGGACCAACTGGTAGTTGACGAAGTAGCTCAGATTTTGAGCGAACGTCGGCTTGCGCACGGGTTTGCGCGCCGAAGAACCCTCGGTTGTCTGCGCCATGACGATGGGGAGGTCTTTTTCCGAGATGCCGGCCCAGCTGAGGTAGTTGGCGCGGTGTTCGGCGGCATACATGCGCGGGAAGAGCATGTTGAGGTCGGGCGAATAGTCATAGCGCGTGCGGGTGAGCACCTTGTCGTAGTGGGGTTTGGTCTCGTCGAGCGACTTGACGTAGCCGAACTCTTCGGTGCCCACGGCGTTGCCGTCGGGCGTGCGCATGACTTCCGAGGCGAAGGTGGTGCCATAGAGCAGCGGGGTCTCGCCATATTGCTCGCGGTTGAGATAGGAACTCAGTGCAAAGACATTGTCGGGGGCATTCTGGTTAATCGGGGTCTCGGCCGAGGAGCGGATGAGCAGCAGCGCATAGCTCGAGTAGCCGATGAAGATGACCAGGATGCTGAGCGTCACGAGGTTCAGAATTCTGACCGGGAGCTTCTTGACCCACCAGAGCCAGCAGACCAGCGCGGCGATGATCACCACGGGAATCCATAGCGACGAGCCGATGAACGGAATGCCGCTGACGAGCACCGACAGGGTGAAGCCCGCTTTGATGCGCGCTGCCGACTGCTGGCGATAGAGTTCATAGATTGTCCAGATGAAGACGCAGAGGGTCAGCAGCGTGTAGAAAATCACGCCCGAGTTGTAGCCCATGCCGAGGGTGTTGACGAAGAAAAGCTCGGAATATTGGGCGACCTCGACGAAGCCCGGAACCAAACCGAACAGGATGGTCGCTACTATCAGGAAGCTGACCAGCAGGGCCAGACACGACCCCTTGCCGGTCGGGTTGGCGAATTTGCGGTAGTAGAAGACCAGCACGATCGCCGGAATGCAGAGCAGGTTCAGGAGGTGAACGGCGATGCTGACGCCGATGACGTAGGCAATCAAAATCAGGTAGCGGTCGGAGTGGGGCGAGTCGGCGCGGCTTTCCCATTTCAGTATGAGCCAGAAGACCAGCGCCGTGCAGAACGACGAGAACGCGTAGACCTCACCCTCGACGGCCGAGTACCAGAACGTGTCGCTCCAGGCGTAGGCCAGGGCGCCGACCATGCCGGCGCCGAACACGATAATCGCGCGGGCTGCGCCGAGCTCCTCAACGGGCTTGTAGCCCGCGAGCAGGCGTCGCATCAAGTGGGTGACGGTCCAGAAGAGCAGCAGGATTGTTCCGGCGCTCAGCAGGGCATTCATCGAGTTTACGGCCATGGCCGCAGCTTCCGGTTCGCTGCCGACGAAGTTGATGAAAAAGCGTGCCGTCAGCATGAAAATCGGGTTGCCCGGCGGGTGGCCGACTTCGAGTTTAAATCCTTGCGAAATGAATTCCGGGCAGTCCCAGAATGATGCTGTCGGCTCGATGGTGAGCAGATAGCTGACGGCGGCAATGATGAAACAGAGCCAGCCCAGGGAGTTGTTGATGAGATTGTAGCGTTTGTTCGTCATATACGTCTGTTATGAGACATTCTCTGATCAGAATAGAATTTTCTTGCCGTTGACAATGTGGATTCCGCGGCCGGGGCGGGCAACGCGGCGTCCCTGCAGGTCGTAGATGACCTCGTCGGTGTCGGTTGCGGTGTCGTTTATCTCGGTGATTGAGCTTTCTTCGTCGGTGACCTTTTCGAGAATGAAGAGGTAGGCGTCGTCGAGGGCGATGCCGGCGTTGGAGATGGTATTGTTTTCGGTAATGGTCCAGAAGTTTGTTCCGGCACTGTCGGCATTGCGGATTGCAAACTTATTGCCCGAGTTATAGAGTTCGTAGCTGTTCCAGTCGGAATAGTAGGGGTTGGTGCTGATAACGCCTTTTTCGTTGATGAAGCGCGTGCCCTGAGTGATTTTGAAACGCTTTGAGGTCGTGTCGAGCTCGAATTTCCATTTTTGGGTTGCCTCATCCGCCTCGCTGCTCTCTTGGAAACTCAGATTGTTGCCGTTGCGGGTAAGCACACGGCCCTTTTCGTCGCAGATCCGGTAGTCGGTCTGTTCGAAACCGGTGGCGTCGGTGATTTCTTCCGATACCGGTATGAGGCTGAACATGAAGTTGGCCGGGTCGTAGCCCGTGCTCGTGCCCTTGCTGATGCGGGTTGCGTTGGTCGTCCAGTAGTTATTGCCGGCGCTGCCTGCATTGCGGATTGCGAAGAGGTCGCCCAGGCAGGTGATTTCATATGTGTGCCATATGTCTTCATAAACGTTCGTGCCGAAGTTGCCGAGCTCGTTGACGTATCGGTCGTCGAAAGCCGAGCGGATGCTATAGCGGCCATTGTTCAGGTTGTAGTGTATCTTCCATGACTGGCGGGCCGAGTTGATGTCGTCGATGTCGTTGCGGAATGTCGGGTTTCCGGGGGTGTCGGCGGCGGCGCCCGAACCGTTGCTCAGCAGCTTGCCGTTATACAATATATAATAGTTGCCGTCGGCGAGCAGCTGGGGAGGGAAGAGGTCCGAGGGGTAGTCATAGCCGGCCGCACGGAATGTTTCGGCATAGGCAATGGCTGCGTTCTTGATGAACGGCTCGACATATTGCGGGGCGCTCTTGGGCAAGAACTTGCGCACGGGCCAGCCGTCGCGGCTATAGTGGCCGGCGGCGCTGTCGGTCAGGGCCGTGTAGGTGCGGTAGTGGCGCACGAAGGCTTCGCCGTCGGTGTCCTCCAGGTCGCGGCGCAGCGAGTCGAGAAGCAGTCCGCGCTCGGCCTGCATGCGATAGACCTCGATCCACTCTTTGATTTCGCTGACCAGGCGGTTATCCTCGAGCGCGAGGAGTTCGTCGGCCGAGGCAAGTTGCTTTTCAAAATATGGGTTGAAGTCAGCTGAATGGGAGGGATGAGCGTCGGTGAGCGCTTTGAATTCGGGCGTTTCCTCGTAGGCGACAACCAGGCCGTGGGTGTTGCTCGGATAGTAGAAGTTGCTGTAGCAGTAGGTGCGGAACGCGTCAACATGCTCAGGCATTACATAGGCCGTTGCCTTTTCCCATGAGTTCCAGGCGTCGTAGCTTTCAGGGTTCCAGGTGAAGTCGCCGATGCCCATCAGCGCAATCTTAGAGGCTTCGTAATACTCCATCGGGTTGGCGCAGAAGGCCGTGGTCAGCGTGTGGAGTTCCGTGGCCGCGGCTTCGTATGGCGACATCAGCAGCGGACCCCCCTCGTAACCATAGTCGGTTACGGGGTAGTTAAGCCAGATGAACGGCTTGCGTCCGGTTTTCCGTGTGAACCATTCGGCGGCATCCTTTTGGTTCATGTCAACCACGCCGGCGCCGGTCCACATGATTTCGATGTCGGCATCGAGGCCGTTGCCGAGGGTCTCGAGATAGGTGCTCGAGGTGTTCCAGCCGCCGGCGAAGCTGATGCAGTATTCCGACGGGCAGACAATCAGCGGGGCAACGTCGGGCTTGGCTTTGACAAGCTCACGGTTGAGGTAGTTGAGATATTCAACCTGGGCGGTTACGCTCTCGGCATTGATATCGTCGAAGAAGACGGCGAAGCGGCGGATGCCGAGGTCATACATGAGGTTGAACTTGTCCAGGGCTTTCTTCATGTTGTCGCCCCGGATTTCGTTTCCGGGGTGCATGGCCCAGGTGAAGTGAACTTTGTGCCTGAGGCCCTCGACGGCGAGCTCGCTGAGCAGGCGGCCCTGCTCTTCGGGGTAGGGGTCGGCCCATTGCGCCTTATGGTAGGCGTCGTTCTTCGGGCCGTAGATGAAGGTGTTCATCTTCACGCGGTCGAAGAATTCAAACATGTCGAGGCAGTCTTCGTGGCTCCAGGGGTTGCCGTAGTAGCCTTCAATGACGCCGCGCACCGATGTGACGGGCCAGTCCGTTACTTCCGCCTGCGGAACGTCTTGCTGTTCCATCAGTTGCAGAAACGACTGCACGCCGTAGTAGGTGCCTTCGCCGTCGCGGCCCGCAATGGTGACCGTTGTCGGCGAGACGCTTAGGTAGTAGCCCTGAGCCTGCGAGGGAATCTTGTCGGCAATGGCGCTGACGGCGTCATCGCCGGCCTCGCCGATAATGAGTTCGACGGCTCCGGATGTCGTCGAGACCGTCAGCGCGCGGTTGAGCGCGGCGACTGCGTCGGCGTCGGCCGACTCCGCGCCTGTCAGTTTGAAGCTCGCCCCCGAGGAGCGGAAAGCGGTGCCTGACGTTGTGATGGTCTGCGGCACCGGGAAAATCTGAGCTTGAATTCCGGTCCCTGCCGTCAGAGAGAGGCCGAGAATGAGGTGTTTGATGTTCATGGTTTATTCGCTGATTGAGATTATTTCAAATACGTATTGCGGGGTGGGGGAGTCCGTGCGTATGCGGTCGCCCTCTACCCGCCAGTAGCGCTGGCCGCCGTTGCCTCCGTTCTGAATGGCATATTTGCCGTTTTCTCCGCGGGTAATGGTGTAGGTGTTCCATCCCTGTGAGTAGGGGTTCTCCCCGAAGTTTCCGAGTTCGTTGACGTAGCGCTCGTCTTTGGAATTGCGAAGCTCATAGCGTTCGGTGACGTAGTTGAGCTTGATGTGCCATTCCTGACGGTTGGGGTTGATGTCGTCGATTTCGGTCTGAAACACCGGGTTGCCACCCTTGCCGCCGGCGTCGGGGTTGCCGAGCAGGCGTCCGTCGTGGCGGATGTAGTAGGTTCCGTTGTCGAGCACGGCGCGGGGAAAGAGGTCGGCGGGATATTCTGCGCCCGATGCCTTGAACGCGTCGATGAGCGTGGCGACCCGGTCTTTCAGCCAGGGCTTTACGTAGAGTGTGCCGGTCTGGACGCGCACGCTCTGGATTGAGCCTTCAAAGCCGCGCGAAATGTTGTTCTCATATTTCTTCGTGGCCTCGGCATATCGCTTGTAGGCGTCGATAAACGGAGCGGCCAGGTCGGCGTCGAGCGCGGCGGCCATGTCGGTCAGCGCCAGGCCCTGCTCGGACTGCAGGCGCAGGGCAATAATCCATTCTTTTATTTCCGAGAGCATTGCGATGCCCTCGGCAGCGCCGAGAAGCTCGTCGGCGGCTGCCCGGCGCGAGCGGAAATACTCGCGGTAGGCCTCGACGGCGTCGGGGTCGCCGAGTGTCGGCATCCGCTCTGTCAGCGCCGTGAACTCGGGGGTCTCGCCGCCGAAGCGGAGCCCGTGGACGCTCTCGCCGACGTCGACATTGTTCTCGCAGAAAATGCGGAAGGCATCCGTGTGTTCCGGCATCAGTTCGCGCAACGAGCGTTCCCAAACGGCATCGGCGTCGTAGCTCCCGGGGGCCCGGGCAAAGTCTGCCAGCGAGTAGAGCGCAACTTTCGAGGCTTCGGCATACTGCATCGGGTTGGAGCAGAAAGCAACGACGCGGTCGGCAATGCCCGGCTCGTTGCCGACAACCGGGCCCATCAGCAGGTTGTGCATGCCGTAGTCGTTGACCGGATAGTTGAGCCAGATGAACGGTTTGCGGGTGGTCTGCGACGTGAACCATTCGCAGTCGGCAACGTCGATCATGTCACACACCGAGTTGCCGGTCCACATGATTGCGATGTCCGGGGCCAGCTGAGTGCCCATCTTGTGGAGATAGTCGCCGCCGGCCCACGACTTGTTGTAGACCGTCGGGCAGACAATCAGCGGCTCGATCTCGGAGTGCGTCTTGACGAACTCGCGGTCGAGAAAGTTCAGGTAGTCGATCTGTAGGTCGACGCTCTTGGCCGGGATGTCGTCGAAGAAAATCGCAAACGAGCGCACGCCCAGGTCATACATCTGCGCCAGTTTGTCGAGGGCCTTTTGGCGGTCGGCCTCGGTCTCGATCGAGTTTGAGGGGTGCATTGCCCAGGTGAATTTCACCTTGTTGCGCGCGGCGGCGGCAATCAGCGCCTTCATCTCCCCGGCCTTCTCGGCGGGGTAGGGTTCATACCAGCGCGCGTGGTGATACGGGTCGTCTTTGGGACCGTAGACGTAGACGTTCATGCGGTTGCGCCCGTAGAAGTCAAACTGGCTCAGGCGGTCGTTGAAGCTCCAGGGGTTGCCGTAGAAACCCTCGATGACGCCGCGCAGCGCAATGGCCGGCGCCATGGCCGTGTCGACCTGTTGCGAGGGGTTTTTCAGAAATTCCTGAACGCCATAGAACGCGCCCGATTCGTCGCGGCCCGCAATAATGACTTTTTTCGGCCCGACCGAGAGATAGAAGCCCTCGGCAGCGGCGGGAATGTGGTTGGCATACTTCCTGACGGCTTTGTCGCCGGCTTCGCCGATAATGAGTTCAACGTCGCCGCGCGGCGAAACGTCGAGGTGCTCGCGCAGCAGGTTAACGGCGTCGGCATCAGCTTTTTCCGCGCCGACAAGCTTGTAGGTCACAGTCCGGGCGGAGGCGCCGAACGCAAGCGCGAGCGTCAGGACAAAGGCCGGGAATTTCATAATCTTCGCAATAAAAAAGTGGGGTTTAAATACCCTCAAAGGTACGCAAATAACTCAGAAGTTAAAAGTTAAAAGTTAAAAATTAAAAGAAATGGCGCCCGGAATGTGGTTTTTAAAAAAATTTTTTTACTAACTTTGCTGACACGCTTTATAGCTTCGGATGCGAAACATACCGGTCATTCAAATCATACAGTCATTCAAATCACTCAATTCAATCAATTTAATTATCATGAGAAAAACTACTTTTTGGCAGCTTTGGCTTTGACCGTTTCGTGCGGTGTGGCCTCGGCTGATGTTTCGTCTGATGTTTCGTCTGATGTTTTCCACGAGACTGACCCGGTCAGCGGCCTCAGCAATCTGACCACCGGCTGGTACTGCATTAAAGCAGGATCAAGCCTTACCGACGTAGCCGGACGATACGTGACGCTTTCTCGTCCGCCGCTTAACTATACAAGCCGTAGCGCCTACTGGTACGAGTTCAAAGCCGATGCCGGCAATGACGCCAACTCCCTCTTCTATATCACTCATACGGAAAGCAACACGACTTTTATCGTGAAAGCTTTCGATGGCAGCTATATAAAAACTACGGGAGAGCGTTCGGATAATTCGGCAACGTGTAATGTGTTCGTGCCGGATGAAACAACCGCTCCGACTCAGTTCAAGTGGGGCGGTACTTCTGCAACAGCAGGTAATCTTAATAATTTCCGCGATGCCAATTTCCCCGAAGGAGCTTATTATCTTGGCTTGAGCTCCGGTACAAATACCGCGCGTTACGAATTCTACAAGGTGGACGAAAGCAAGCTGTCCGACATCAAGCAGAAAGCCATATCGCTGGCCGTTAAAAAAATAGGCTATCCGATTGCCACGGCTTATGAAGCATATGTTGCCGCAGTCAACGCTGCGGTCGATGTTACCGCAATTTCCGACGCATACGCTACCTATTGCAATGCCCAGATAGCCCTACCGACCGAGGGTAAGGCGTACAACATCAAGCCGGTATTCCCCTCCACCGATAATTCCGGCACCACGAGCGGTGTGCTATATATGGATAGCGAGGGCCTGAAATATTCCGGGACCGAGACTGTTGAGAACTTGGGCAATAAGGCTATTTTCGTGGTAGGTAAAGATAATGACAACAATAAGATGTGTCTTGTCAGTGCCACTACCGGTAAATTCATGGCCTACAAAGGAAATAATAGTTATCCCTATGGAAATATGGGGCATAATGAGGCTTACGAAGCAGCTAACTGCGGAATCTCGTGTGTTGCAGCGAGTGATTCATATCCCTTCATCAATGGAACTTTCCGCATCGAGATGAAGAATACAGCCGGAACGAATCGTGCAGTCATTGTAACACCAAGTGGCGGTTTTGACGGTTGGAACGGAGGGTCTAACGGTTATACAAATACCTATTCCAATGTATTCAAGTTCGAGGAAGTTGATTTTGCCAACACGGTTGAGTTCAGCAGCCCGGAAAGCGACGACAGAGACGCTGAGAGCGAAAAGGCTTATGCTTCTCTCTACCTGCCGTTTGCAACTATCGTTCCCGAGGGCGTGACCGCCTACACCGCCTCCGTTGCCACAGAAACTGTTGCCACAGAAGATAACAACACCTATAAGTTGTCGCTCACTCCCGTTAGCGGCAAGCTCCCCGCCGGAACGGTCGTTGTGCTGCGGTCAGATGCCGCCGGGACATACAACTTCGCCCCGACAATCGAGACGGTGACTGCCGTCGAGGGCAACGCGCTGACGGGCTACACCGAAGAAACGGCCAAGCCCGAAAACTCCTTCATGCTCCAAAATGGCGCCGCCGTGACATATGACGTCGACGAGACGACCGAGACCGGCGTCGGTTTCTATCGCTACTCCGGCGAGAACGTGCCCGCCTATAAGGCCGTGCTCGTCAGCTCCGCAGTGCCCTCCAGCGTGAGCTTCCTCGCTTTGGTCTTCGGCAACGACGATTCCGTGGGCATAACCGCCGTCGAGTCGGATGCATCGGCAGCCACGACTGAGGCCTATGACCTGCAGGGTCGCCGCGTTCAGAAGCCCGTGCGCGGACTCTACATCATTGGCGGCAAGAAAGTATTCATCAAGTAAGGCTAATAGATAATGCGAAGCGTGAGGGCCGTGCCGCCGGTTGGCGGTTGCGGCCCTCGCCATTTCCTGACCGTCGTGAGTGAACCTTTCGGGCGGCGGAGACGTTTGGTTGATGTCAGACAAGAAAAGAAATGCTCTCTACTACTATGACACCGGCGGGAGATTGAAATCTCCGGCGGCAGCGCGCAGCCCCCGTCGCGTCTGAAACCGACGCGTCCGCAAACACACCCACCCGTCCCCACAAGGAAGTCCCGCCCTCCATGTCGGAGGGCGTTCTTGTTCGCGAATTCCGCGCCCTCAGGGGACGGGGTCGAAGCCGGAGCCGCCCCAGGGGTGGCAGCGCAAAATGCGCCTCACGGCGAGATAGAGCCCCTTCAGGGGCCCGTGTTTGCGCAGGGCCTCGATTGCATATTGCGAGCATGTCGGCGTGAAGCGGCAGCTCGGCGGCGTCAGCGGCGAGATGAAGGCGCGGTAGAAGCGAATCGGGAGTATCAGCAGTTCGCTGAGCAGGCGGCGCATAGCTGGTTGAGGAGCTTTTGCATGGCGGCTTCGACCTTTCGGTATGGTTCGGGGCCATTGGCAACGTAGAGGAACGCAATGTCGAGGTTGAGCTCCGCGGGGAGGCCGGGGCGCAGCCGGCGGTAGGCTTCGCGGACGCGCCGGCGCATCTGCACGCGTTCAACGGCCCGGCGCACACGCTTTTTGGGCACCGACACAAAAAATCTCATCCCCTCGGATGCTCCTGCCGAAGGAGCGTAGAGCATTCGCAGCGGATATGCGAGCGCGCCCTTGCCGGAGGCAAAGAGCGCGTCGATGGCCCTCAGTGAGCAGAGTTTAGTCTGCTTGGGGAGCTTGAATCTCCTCGTCGTCGTCTTCTTCGGGCTCGTCGCCATTTATTTCGTGGATGTATGAGTCGAGTGTCGCCGCTATGGATGTCGTGGCGCTGTTGGAGCCGTCGAGGTCGAGGCGCAGGCCGGCGTCGCGAACGGCTTTGGCCGTAGTGGAGCCGAACGTTGCGATGCGCATTTCGCCCTGCTCGAAGTCGGGGAAGTTGGTCTGCAGGGCTTTGATTCCTTCGGGCGAGAAGAAGACGAGCATGTCGTAGTCGAAAGGCTCGTCGGCACCGAACATGTTGGGCACCGTGCGGTACATCACCGCGCGGGTGTATTGCAGTTTACTCTTCTCGAGGTTTGCGAGCACGTCTTTGCTGACGTCGGAAACGGCATAGAGGTATTTCTCCTTATGGTGTTTCTGGAGAATGGGGATGAGGTCGTCGAATTTTCCGGACGAGGAGCTGAAAATTTTGCGCTTGCGGAAAGGAATGTATTTCTGCAGGTAGAGGGCAATGCTCTCGGATGAGCAGAAATATTTCATCGTTTCAGGCACATGATAGCGTTGTTCGTCGCATAGGCGGAAAAAGTGGTCAACGGCGGTGCGTGCCGTGAAGATGACTGCCGAGAACTCGTTCAGGGATATTTTCTGCTGACGGAATTCGCGTGATGTCAGGCCCTCAACCTTGATGAACGGTCTGAAAACCAACTCTACGCCCCGCTTTTTCTCGATGTCGAAATATGGCGATTTTTCAGCTTGTGGCCGTGGCTGAGAGATGAGTATTTTCTTGATAGACTTCACAGTAATAGTTTGATATTGCTGCTATTAGGATATTCAACAAAATAGGGTGGAAAAGAATCCTGTCAGGCTGAGGACGCCGATGACGGGTACGATTTCCAATGTGCAAAGATACAAAAAAAAGTAGACAACTGAGGCCAGAGAAGTGTAAAAAATTCTAAACCCTCTGATATACAGGGGCAATCGGCCGGCAATGTAGATGGCGGCACCGATGGCGACAAAGGCGCCGAGAAGCCCCGGATAGAAGAGCGCGCCCATGGCGGGAATGACGAGCAGGAAGCCGACGCAGGCTTGGGTGATGAGCATCGCCGCGAGCCAGGTGCGCGTGTCCTCGCCCGAGGGGGCGAAGGCATAGCCCGTCAGCGCGTAGCCGCAATATTGCGTGGCGAAGAGCGCCAGGGTCAGCAGGGAGAGTCCGCCGACCGACGCCAACGGGGGCATCTCGTCGGCTCCGGTGGCGCAATAGAGCATCAGCGCCTCGAACACGAGCGTTTGCACAACTCCGACTATGACCACGAGGCGTTCGCCAAGGGTTCTTTCGCCGGGGAGCGCCTCGCGGTGGGTGCGCATCAGTTGTTTGAAAAACATCCGCGCCAGGCGCAGGAGCGTGGGCGCCGGCAGCAGGTTGACGGCCAAAATGGCCATGAGGGTCAGCAGCAGAGCCGAATCGTTAGCCGCCGAAAGGGGGCGCAGAATGGGTTCGAGTCCGGTCCCGTTCATTGTCGGGCGATTATGGCCAGGGCCTCGGCGGGGGTTGTCGCTTCGCGCCAAAGGTCGCCGGACCGGTCGAGATGGCGCATCATCGAGCAGGCGTCGGCGTGGCGCAGGTGGCGCAACAGATTGTCGTAGAAGCCGTCGATATTGAGGATGACGACGGGGTGACGGTAGAGGCCGAGCTGACATTGGGCCAACAGGTCCATGAGCTCGTCGAGCGTGCCGATGCCGCCGGGCAGGGCGATGGCTCCCGCGCCGAGGGTTGCGAGCAGGCGCTTGCGTTCGCTCATGTCGGCGGTTATGTGGAGTTCTGTCATGCGCGGGTTGGCCCATCCGCGGTCAACCATGAACTGCGGAATCACGCCGATGGCGCGCCCGCCGGCGACCTCGAGGGTGCCGTCGACAACGGCGCCCATCAGTCCGAGTGTGCCGGCGCCGGTGACCGTTGCCCACCCGGCGCGTGAGGCTTCGCGGCCGAGTTCGCGTGCGGCGTCGAGAAATCGCGCCGGAGCGTCGGGGCTTGACGCGCAATAGATTGTTATTGCTTTATTCATTTGCAACTGCAAGTTTTTTTGTTTTCGAAGCGGTTTCGCTCGTGCCCTCCGAGAGTTCGGCGCGATAGAGGTAGATTCCGCGGGGCACGCGCTGTCCGCCGGAGTTGCGGAGATCCCAGACCAGGGGGGAGGTTGTTGTCATGTCGGAGCGTGCTTCGGTTTCTCCGCTCCAGACGTGGCGTCCCATCAGGTCATATACGCTGACGGTCACTTTCATTATCTGGTCGGGGCGGTTGTGGCGCACGTAGAAGCGCGCCTCGGTGCGTGCGGGCATGGCATCGGTATAGACCTCGTAGATTTCGGGCGCGAGGCCGGGTTGCACCTCGCAGTCAATCGATGCGTCGGTAAAGTTGGCGTCTACGTCCCAGACGCGCAGCGTCAGCGAATGGGGACCCTCGGAGAGGTTTTCGATGGGATAGTAGAGCGTGCCGCTCATTTTCCCGGCGAACGGTTTGGCGTCGGGGGTGAAGTAGGAGGTCAGGTCGGTGAGAATTTCATTGCCGTCAATGCTCAGCGACATGCGCTGGCCGACGCCGGCGCTCGACATGTTGAGCCCTGTGTTGTCGCTCATGCGGGCAATGAGCACGGGCGATTCGTTAACGATGTCGCCCGACGAGAACTCGTCGTCGTTGAGCGTCAGGTAGTGGATTTTCGGGGCTTCGGGGTCATCGTCGGTCGTCTCGTCGTAGCCGAAGGCATAGACGTCGCGCGACACGCCCAGAGCGTCCCTGCGGTCCGAGTCGGAGGAGATTGCATAGAGGCTCATCGTTGCCGGACGGTAGTTGTCGGCAATGTTGAGCGGCATGCGCACGTTGATTTCATATTCGCCGTTCTTGGCTTCGCCCGAGCCGACGAAGAGCACCGAGCCGATCTCGTCGAAGTTGGTTTCGAGGCCCTTCTCGCCGTAGCCGAACGTGGTGGTGGAGAATTCGGCGTCATAGAACGTTGCCGTCACCGTGCCGTTGAAGTCGCTGAGAAGTTCGCCCGAGGAGTCGGTGATGCGCCCCCGGAGCGTGACGTCCTGGCGGGCCATGACGGTGGCGGGGTCTTCGGTAGTGACATCCACGCCGTTGATTTGGTCGAGGGTGACCTCGTTGGAGGGGAGCACGAGGCGCAGCGCCGGGTCGGCCATCAGCACGTAGCGCAGCTTGTTGCTGTCGTCCGTGAGGTTGTTTTTCATCCGGCGGTAGATTTCGCCGATGGCCGGGACGTTGCCGTCCGAGTCATATTGAGCGAGGACCTTGCCGAGCGAAGCCGTCAGGTTGCCGTTGAGCGAGATGTAGACGGGGCGCAGGGCCGAGATGCAGCCGATAAAGCCGCCGTCGGACATGAACATCAGCTCCTCGGCCTGCGAGGTGATGTCGGTGTCCCACTTGAGAAATGAGCAGGTCGCCGCGTAGAAGAAGGGCAATTTGCGCAGGAAGAATTGCTTGCGGAAGTCGGCGGGCTGAATGATATTTTTCGAGCCGAGGGCGGTTGGCGAACCGTGGCCGATGAAAGCAAAGAAGCCCATGCCGTCGTTGAAGTTGCGGAAAATGTCTTCGCGCGCCTCGGGGTAGGTCGAGTTCTTGCGCACATAGGCGTCGCAATAGACCTTGTCGACAATGAGGCGGCTGCCCGAGCGTCCGGCCATGAGGTTGTTGTAGAGCGCTTCGCTCTGAAGGGTGTGGGCGCCCTGATTTTCGTCGTCGGCGAGTATGGTCATCGTTGCGCGCCAACGGCCCGTGGGCATCGTGTAGAGATATTGGCGGATTTTGTCGGCGGCGGTCTGCGCCTGTTTGGACGTGGTTGCCGGAATGCGGCCGACGGCGATGCTCAGGATGTCGCTGCTCGGGCGTGCGCCGGAGTTGTCTTCGAGCATTGCGAAAAAGTCGTCGGTCGAGTATGAGTTAGATTCGTTCAGTGAGTTCTCGCTAACCCATAGCGGCATCGGCGAGGCAACTCCGCGACCGACCGAGGTCAGCGTGCGGTTGTCGAAAGTTCCCTTGCCGATCATCAGGGCGTAACGCAGCGAACGTTCGGCCCCTTCGGCCTGCCCGCGGTCATAGAGCATCTTGAGGAAGCGGCGAAGGGCGCCGGGATCGAATGCTCCCGAGCCGAATTCGTTAAGAATTTCTTTGAGTCCGACAACCTCGACGGTGAGATTTTCGCCGGCGTGGTTGCGGTGAATGTCGGCAATGGTGTTGGCCGCCGACTTGTAGGTTTCGGGAGCGATGATGACCATGTCGGGATGTGAGCCGAGTCCGTGGAGGTTTTGGTTGCTGACGTCTTCAACCTTCTGAGGAGCCGGCATCTCGTCGCTTTCGCCCCAGACGGCATAGCGCCGGATTCCGGCGCGGTCGTTCTGCCAGGCGCCGGTAGCGCTGACGTTCAGCTCATATTGGTTGCGCGGGTCGGTGACGTCCCAGACGTGGCGCCCCGTGCCGATGGCGCCCGACGATGCGACGCGCGACTCGCCGGTCAGAAAAACCTGCGAGCCGGTGAAGGTGCGCGTGTAGGTGACTTCGAGATAGTTGAGCCATGCCGAGCGCACCGTGCCGCTGCACTCCAGGCGCACGCCGACGCGCGCCTCGGTGCCCGACACCGACCCGGCGGTCTTGGTGATGGTCGTCATCATGCCGTATACCCCCGACGAGGCGTCTTTGATTGCCGTGATGTAGTCGCGGGTTTCGCGACTCAGGGCCGACCCGTTGAGGCTCATGTGGATATTGCCGGTGGCCGACATGTTGCCGACGAGGCTTGCCGTGATTTTCACGTCGGTCCCGGCCACGCGGTTGGGCATGCTGAAAGTGTAGGAGCGTTCGGGTTGCTGCTTGAAGTCGTCGCCGACCATCATGCGCCCCGAGTTGCCGATGCTGACCTCCTGCGGGTCGCGGTAGGTCATCCATTGGCCCGAGGTCGCGCATCCCGAAGTCGTGCCCGGCGGCGTGCCCTCTTTCGCGGGGGCGGGAGTCGGCGAGTCGCCTTCGGTCAGAAAGTAGTAGCCCAGTGAGCTGTAGGGGTTGACGGCATGCGTCAGAAGGCCCTCGGAGTCGAGGTCGATCTGTTGCGGGCCGACGGCATAGAACACCAGCCCCCGCGAGGTCACCTGTGAGGCGACGCGCGGAAGGTCGTCGATATAGTTTTCAGCCGACAGGTAGTCGGGGAGCATTGCCCCGCCGTAGCCGTGAACCCTGACGCGCGAGGGGTCGCTGAAGCCCCACGATGAGAGCGTCGATGCCGGAATGCAGTGCATGCCCCCCTGCTCGACGCTGATTTTTACCCATTTGCCCGACGCCAGCACCGACTTCGTGGCATACGTTTCAAGAGTGAACGCCCCGGCCGAGACTGCCGTCAGCAGCATTAAAACGACATATATGGTTCGTAATATTCGCTTCATAGATAATCCAATAACGCGCCGTCGGGGCGGTTTATTGTGCTATGCGGCCGTCGACGAGGCGGATTGTGCGGTCGGCGCTTGCCGCGAGGCTTTCGTCGTGGGTGACGATGACGAAACTTTGGCCGCGGTCGCGCCTGAGGTCGAAGAAGAGGCGGTGCAGCTCGGTGCGGTTCGCCGAGTCGAGCGACCCGCTCGGCTCGTCGGCAAGGATTACCTCGGGGTTGTTGATGAGCGCGCGGGCAACTGCCGCCCGCTGCCGCTCGCCGCCCGAAAGTTGCGATGGCTTATGGCTCAGGCGGTTGCCGAGACCCATGTAGTCAAGCAGTTCGCGGGCCCGCTTCGCGGTGTCGTCGCGCCTGTCGCCGCCGATGAGCGCCGGCAGCGCAACGTTCTCCTCGAGAGTGAATTCGGGCAGCAGCGAATGGAACTGAAACACGAAGCCGATATGGCGGTTGCGAAAGGCCGCGAGCTTGCGGTCAGACATCTTGAAGATGTCCGTGCCGTCGTAGCACACCCGGCCGCCGTCGGGGCGCTCGAGCGACCCCATGATCTGCAGCAGCGTTGTTTTCCCGGCGCCGCTCGGCCCCACGATGGCAACAATCTCGGAGTCTTCGATCCGCAGACTGACACCCCGCAGTACCTCCAGGCGCTCAAAGCGCTTGACTATGTTGCCGACCTCAATCATACGTGGAGAATGTGGCCCATGCGGGTTGCCTTTGTGCGGAGATAGCGGTGGTTATATTCGTTTGGCTCCGTTTCGATCGGAACTGTCTCCACGATTTCCAGGCCGAAGCCCTGAAGGCCGATGCGCTTGGTGGGATTATTGCTCATCAGACGCATGCGGGTGACGCCGATTGCGCGGAGAATCTGTGCCCCGACGCCGTAGTCGCGTTCGTCGGCCTTATGGCCCAGGCGGATGTTGGCGTCGACCGTGTCGAGGCCCTCCTCCTGGAGTTTATAGGCTTTCATCTTCTCCATCAGGCCGATGCCGCGGCCCTCCTGCATGAGGTAGACAATGGCGCCGCGGCCCTCTTTCTCGATGGCGGCCATTGCGCGGTGGAGCTGCTCGCCGCAGTCGCAGCGGCGCGACGAGAAGATGTCGCCCGTTACACACGAGGAGTGCACGCGCACCAGCACCGGCTCCGTGCCCGAAAGGTCGCCCTTGACCAGGGCGATGTGTTCCAGGCCGTTGCTCTTCTGGCGGAAAGAAATGGCGTGGAAGTGGCCCCACTGCGTCGGCAGGTCAACCTCGACGCCCTGCTCGATGAGCGACTCCGTGCGGTTGCGGTAGGCCACGAGGTCGGCAATCGAAATGAGCTTGATGCCCCATTTGTCGGCTTTTTGGCGCAGCTCGGGGAGGCGGGCCATGGAGCCGTCGTCGCTCATGATTTCCATCAGTGCCGCAACGGGCTGGAGGCCGGCAAGTCGGGCCAGGTCAACGCCCGCCTCGGTGTGGCCGGTGCGCTGAAGAACCCCGTGGTCCTGGGCATAGAGCGGATTGATGTGGCCCGGGCGGCCGAACGTTGCCGGCGTCGACTCCGGGTCGGCCAGGGCGCGGATTGTTGCGCAGCGGTCCTGGATGCTGACGCCCGTCGAGCAGCCCTCGAGTTTGTCGACCGTGATTGTGAACGGGGTGCCGAGCACCGACGTGTTGACCTGGACCTGGCGGTCGAGGTCGAGCTCACGGGCGCGCGACATGGTCAGCGGCGCGCAAAGAACGCCGCGGGCGTTTTTGAGCATGAAGTTCACCTGTTCGGGGGTTATCTTTTCGGCGGCGACGATGAGGTCGCCCTCATTCTCGCGGTCTTCGTCGTCAACAACGATAAGAAACTTGCCTTCTCGGAAGTCTTCGATAGCTTCCTCTATCGAGTCGAGTTTGATGTTGTTATTGTTGTTCATGTTGCAGGATTGCTTGGATTTCGGGGATTAGGGTGTTGATTTTCTTGAGGCGGGAGGTCAGGCGGAAGCGTAGCGGCGGCGAGGCGTAACGCCTTTCAATGACCGGGAGCTCGTTGAGCTTGTCGATTACGCGCTGCGAGCGCGAGTTGCTCAGGTAGCTGACCGCGGGCTCGAGCACGGCGTTGAATGCCGCGACGCCGGCAAAGTTGGCGGCGGCGAGGCGTACCTGCTCGAGGCGTTCACAGGCTGTGTCGGGGTCGAAGTCTTCGATGACGACCTCCTTGACCGCCAGGGCGCGGAGGTTCTTGCCGGTGATTGCCCGGAGAAGACGCATGTAGTTGTCGGCGTTGAACACGGCGGAGTCTTTCACGGCCTTGTAGGTCACGAAGATGCCCAGCGGGAGCAGAACCGCCGAACTCAGCCATACGCCCTCGACCACGGGCACTTTGCCGTCGCGCGCAAGACGATAGCCGAAGTTGTCGATGATGTAGTAGAAGATGAACAGAAACACGCTGATGACCAGCGGGGTGCCGATGCCTCCCTTGCGGATGATTGCACCCAACGGGGCGCCGATGAAGAAGAACACCAGGCAGGCCAGCGAGAGCGTGAAGCGCCGGTGGAGCTCAATCATGTGGCGGCGCAGCAGTTCCTGCTGGCTGTCGAGAAAGTGGTAGTTGCTTTGAAAGTCCCAGCGCCAGCGGTTGAGGTTTGCCGCCGCCGCAGAGATGATGTTGCGGCGTTGTTCGGCGGGGAGCGTGCGGCTCATCGAGTCGAGGTCGAGGGTCAGCTGCGGGCGGGCGTCGGCGGCCATCTCTTTTTCGGGGATGTGCTTGGGATTGACATCCACGAAGCTATGGCTCGCGAGTCGGTCGCCATATGACGTGCCGATGGAGTCGACGGTATGCTGCAGGGAGTCGACCGAGTGGCGCAGCTGGGCAACGTTCTTGCCGGCATAGGTGTTGCGCACGTCGTTTTCGTCGATCATCTCCAGGTTCATGTCGAAGTCAACGGTTATGAGCTTTTTTGAGAACTGCTCGCTGCGGTAGAGACTGTTGCGCCCCGAGTTCATGCCCCCTTGTCCCTCGCGCAGGTTCTCGAAGAGTTCGCCGTGGTGAAGGTCGAGAATCATATGGGTCTTGTCGGGCGAGGTGCTGAGCGTCGCGCTGTCGGCCTGAATGACGCGCGAGCGGTCAAATCCCTGGCGGAAGTCATAGATCATCACGGAGTAGAGCATTCCGGTCTCGCGGTTTTTTGACTCTACGTAGATGTTGATGTTCGGGAGCTGGTAGTTGAACTCGCCCTCGGCGATTTCGAGCTCGGGACTCTTTTGGCGCACGGATTTCAGCAGGGTCCACATTTTTGTCTGCGCAATGGGGAGCACATTGTTCTGGAAGAAAAACGCCCCGATGGAGATGAAGACCATCAGGATAATCAGGGGCGTCATCACTCGGAAAAGCGAGATGCCGCCGGCCTTCAGGGCGGTGAGTTCCATGCTCTCGCCGAGATTGCCGAACGTCATCAGGCTTGCCAGCAGAACGGCAAGCGGCAGCGCCATCGGCACCATCGACAGCGCTGCGTAGAAAAAGAGTTCCGCAAGAACGCCCATGCCCACCCCCTTGCCGACGAGGTCCTGGAGGTGGAGCCATAGGAATTGCATCAGCACGATGAACGTGCAGATGAGAAACGTCATGGCAAACAACGGCAAAAACTGCCGCAACATGAAGCGGTCGAGCGTCTTTAACACGAGGGCAAAGTTACGAAAATTCCCCGATGTGGCAAAGTAACATAAATTGTTGTATCTTTGCAGGACCTTAGATTTGCAGCGGCAAACCGAAAGTGAAATAGAATCGATAAATTTGCAG
>CAZKOF010000017.1:0-31307 GCA_964554335.1 uncultured Bacteroides sp. | reverse complement strand
TGCTTTTGGGGTTCTGCATTACGCGCTGATAAACCAATTAATAGAACCTGCCTTATGTTATTTAGCGGATTTCAGAAAAAAACGCAGAAGACACCTGAAAAGGAAATAATCAGAGCACTTAATATAATGAAGGAATACTATGAATCTAAAAAAAGATAATGAAATTTATGACTATGACGTATATCTCGATGATACGTATGGTCGTGAGGATTCTGCGGAGCGTCAGGCTTTCCGCGACGAAGCGCGTAATTATATGCTCGGGGTGATTCTTAAAGATGAACGCAAAAAGAAAAAGATGACCCAATCTCAGTTGGCCGAAAAGGTCGGTACTAATAAGACCTATATATCGAGAATTGAGAGTGGTCAGATTGATCCGGGATTTAATCTCGTTGCTCGACTTCTGCAGGCGTTGGGTCGACGTCTTGAAATTGTTGATGCCATTCCGTTATGATTGAGTATATAAAGGGAGAGTTGGCGCGGACGTCGCCGACCGAGGCCGTTGTCGAGGCCTCAGGGCTGGGATATTTGCTGAATATCTCGGTGAATACTTATTCGGCAATAAGCAAGCTCCGCGAAGTGAAGCTTCTTGTTCATGAAATTATTCGCGAGGATACCCACGACCTTTTCGGATTCTTCACCGAAGAGGAGCGCGCTCTTTTCCGCCTGCTGATCGGAGTCAGCGGAGTGGGGCCCAACACGGCGCGGATTATCCTGTCGTCGCTGACCCCCGGGCAGCTGAAAATGTGTATTCTTGCCGGCGATGCCGACAAACTCAAAGCTGTCAAAGGCATTGGTCTCAAGACGGCCCAGCGCCTCATCGTGGACCTCAAAGACAAAGTCAATGCCGCGGAGCTCGCCGCAATGGCCGGCGATGCCGACGCCGAGGCGCTGGTTGCCGGGGTCGACGCCGAGAGCCGCGCCGAAGCCCTCGCCGCCCTCGTCATGCTCGGCTATCAGAAAGTCCAGGCTCAGAAAGCCCTCGCCAAAGTCTTCGCCAAAGAACCCACGGCTACGGTTGAGCTCGCCATCAAGCGCGCCCTTACCCTGCTTTAAAAAGGCTTTTTACTTTTTGGAATATGCGCGGCAGAGGTCGGTCAGCGGGCAGTTGAGGCAGTCGGGTTTGCGCGCTTTGCAGACGTAGCGGCCGTGGAGGATCAGCCAATGGTGGGCGCGCCCGAGGTCGTCGGCGGGAATGTTGCTGACGAGTTCGCGTTCGGTTTGCAGCGGCGAGGTACTCCCGGTTGTGAGGCCCAGGCGTTCGCTGACGCGGAAGACGTGGGTGTCTACGGCCATGGCGGCTTTGCCGAATATGACGGCGAGAATGACGTTGGCCGTCTTGCGCCCGACTCCAGGGAGGCTCAGAAGGGCGTCCATGTCTGAGGGCACGTTGCCCCCGTATCGGTCAACGAGGGTGCGCGCCATGCCGACGAGCAGCCGGCTCTTGTTGTTGGGGTAGGAGATAGAGCTGATGTGGGGAAAGACCTCTTCGGGCGTTGCGGCGGCGAGGGCCTCGGGGGTAGGGTAGGCCGCCAACAGGCCGGGGGTCACGAGGTTGACGCGTTTGTCGGTGCACTGCGCCGAAAGAATCACGGCGCAGAGCAATGAGAACGGGTCGTTGTATGTGAGCTCTGTCTTCGGGTCGGGCATCACTGCCGCGAAGCGCTCGCAAATCAGCCGGTAGCGTTCCTTTTTGGTCATCGGGCGCTGACGAATTCCGACAGGAAGCGGACGTCGTTTTCAGAGAAGAGGCGCAGGTCGTTGACGCGATATTTCAGGTTGGTGATGCGCTCGATGCCCATGCCGAGGGCGTAGCCGCTATATACCTTCGAATCTATGCCGCACGATTCGAGAACGGCGGGGTCAACCATGCCGCAGCCGAGAATTTCAACCCAGCCGGTGTGTTTGCAGAAAGCGCAACCCTTGCCGCCGCAGATGTTGCACGAAATATCCATTTCGGCGCTCGGTTCGGTAAAGGGAAAGTAGCTCGGGCGCAGGCGGATTTGCGTCTCGGGGCCAAACATCTCGCGGGCAAAGAAGAGCAGGGCCTGCTTGAGGTCGGCGAAGCTGACGTTTTTGTCGACGTAAAGAGCTTCGACCTGATGGAAGAAGCAGTGGGCGCGCGCCGAGATGGCCTCGTTGCGGTAGACGCGTCCGGGGCAGATGATGCGGATAGGCGGTTGGGCATGCTCCATGACGCGGGTCTGCACCGACGACGTGTGGGTGCGGAGCAATACGTCTGCCGGATCGCGCGAAATGAAGAAGGTGTCCTGCATGTCGCGGGCGGGGTGGTCGGCGGCGAAGTTCAGGGCCGAGAATACGTGCCAGTCATCTTCGATTTCCGGACCTTCGGCAATAGAGAAGCCGAGGCGCGAAAAGATGTCGACAATCTCCTCGCGGACAATGTTGAGCGGATGGCGTGAGCCCGTCGGCAGGGGGGCGGGCGTGCGCGTGAGGTCTATCGCGGCGGCATCGGCGGCTGCTTCAGAGGCGGCTGCCGACGCGCGCAGGGCGTTGATGCGCTCGGTTGCGAGCGTCTTGAGTTCGTTGAGTTTGGCGCCGAGTTCGCGTTTCTGTTCTGCCGGAACAGTGCGGAAGTCGTTCATTAACTGCGATATGGCGCCTTTTTTGCTGAGGTATTTTATGCGCAGCTCTTCAACGCGGGCCTCGGTGTCGGCAGTCAGCGCGGCAATTTCCGCTTTTAGTGATTCAATCTTTTGAAGCATAACGGTCAAAAATTTTTGCAAAGTTACGCATAAAAAGTTAAAAGTTAAAGGTCACAGGCGAAAAATGATTCCGACGCCCCGTCACTCCTGAACCTTTCATAAATTATAAATATCACTTTCAGGAAATAAAAGAGGGCGTGCTGCGCTTTTAATCTTAAAACTATATGTATCGCCACCTGAGCGACGGCAAAGAAGGAAGTCTACTGTTATTTGTCCTTGGTCGAGTAAGATGTCAAACTGTGATGGTATCGGGTGTTTGGTGTGAAGGATTTCAGTGCAGCGAAAATACTCTCTTCCATTATAAAACTTGGTTTCAGCGTCAATCCAAAACGTTTCACGATGTTTAGTAAGAAGCCTTTCGTGCAGTTTTTGAAGATTCCACGCGGCAACATCTTCGATTTTTCGAAAAGTACCATCATCCATAGGAAGAAGAGAAAATTCATCAGCTTCAAGTCTGCCGCTTTGAGGCTGAACCAAAAGACCCAGCCCCTGTGGGTTAGGTCGGTTTGCCGAAAGGGTGACGTGAAGTAATTTGTGGTCGTATCCCTCTGGAATATAACCATATTTGTCAACGATGGCGCGACCGTTTTTAAGTTTGCTAATTTCCCATTCAGGAGATTGCGTAAACAATGTGTTGCGAACTCGAGATGCTTCGCGGTGGCTTTTCAGTTCGATACCCTTATAATCGGGAGCTTGCGATGCGTTCATCCTAATACCAAGTATCGTTTCCACAGTGCGACCAATTCCAGTATCAGCAAGAATTTCAGCCGGCATCCAATCAGTCATTCTGTCCTTTATCAAACCGAGAAGCTCATCGCTGACGGATGTTTTGGCTTTAGATATTTCAATGATTAAATCTTTTAATGGGGTATCAATCGGAGACTGAAAAACCTGCGGAATATTGACGGCTGAAAGATTTACAACATAAAGTAATCCTTTATGTGCAACTATTGCAAAAATATCATCGGCACGAAGGAACTCGACATCACGAACCTTATTTACCCAAAGTCGAGGGTCTCCCTTCTTAGTGATGGGACGGTAAAGCGAGGTTTTGGTAAGATGATGAGATTCCTCGGTTAAGATATAAGTATCAATTATGCGCTTATGTTCGGGCCCTTGTCGTTGCAAGTCATAATCATGTACACCATTTTTTTTGAAGTATGCACGAACAGGTGCAGTTGCGTCCAGAATGCTTTTCTTAAGACCGGTTTCGGTAATTTGTATTGTGGCAAATTCAACCTGCTTATCAACTAAAAACTTTACGTTGTTTGTTTCAAAGGCATTGTATGGGCGCATGTGTATCATAACTGATTATTTTATATATCTGAGAATTGTGTTAGCGATTGCGCGAGCCATTAACGGAGGCACAGCGTTGCCCACAAGTGTGTATTGTGGAATTTCTGATTTTCGCTTATTGCCTCCGGTTTGACGTTTTCCTTGAAAAACGAATGAGTCGTCAAACGACTGCAGACGAGCCATTTCCCTAACGGTCATAGCGCGATGAGCAGCGTAATGAATGAAATCATCCGGCATCGTTACAACTGTTGGGCTTTGTCCTTCAGGGTTTAGGACAGTATAATTTCTCTTATTTGAGTCAAGTCCAAGATGAGATAACTCGTCTTTGCAGTCCGAATCATATACTCCATGCTTGGCAATAATTGAAAGCCGTCGTTTAACATCATCACTCTGCGAACTCGTTTGATGATTGTATAAAACCACAGGTTCGCAGAACAGGTTATTATTTAAGTCTTCGAGAGAACGAACATAAAACGGTTCGCAATTAAAAGTAAACCTGTGACCAAAACGACCTAATTTAGACCAGTCGGCAAAAGTATGTGCTTCGACTGAGTCGGAAATATGACCTTGAACTTCGCGTGTTCGAATTAGGGGTTCGTATTGTTTGATAATTCGACGCTTGCCATACTCACTTTCAAGGCTACCGTTCCCGATGAAGTCAAGGTCATGGATGGCTTCATAAACAGTGACCTTTTCGTCCGGGTTAACGGTTGATGGGACTGAATCTATCAGTTCTTGATCCTTACGGCAACCGATAAATAAAACTCTTTCTCGATTTTGAGGGACTCCATAGTCTGCAGATCGGGCAACTATAGGTTTCGCCACGCGATAAAGTCGTATGGCTTGAAGATGTTCATCGAATACCTCTTCACTACTATGCTTTTTTGCGTAATCGCGGATTGCGTCAAATGTTTCGTCAAGAGTAAAGGAATATAGCTTAATCATTTGCCGGAACTCCATTACTTCAATAGAAGAATTGTCAAATTCTTCGAAGGTGTCTATTGCCGAAATAATGGTGTTGATAATCGTTGAGTCATCTATCATAGAGAGGAAGTCATTAAAGCCGTCTACGAAGAAATCATTATCTAAATCGGCATTGGTTTTTTCGTTTATGACAGCTGCTGCGATAGCGTTTCTTTCATCAGTCCGGCGCAGAAGATTAAGGCCATGTCTTACTGTGGCTATATTGATATTCGATTTGCTGAGACGATAATCAATTTTGCGTGTTATAGCCTTAAATTGAGCGTCAAGATATGAAAAATAGTTGTCTCGATATTCAATAGCTTCATTATAGTCAGATACTTCGAGATTAACTTTTGTCAAAAAGCAGTTTTTGACAAAATCAGAAGCAGTTTTATCTAACATGCCATTAAGGTACACCAAAAAAGCGGGTATGTTTGAATCGTCAATAATAGAACGAATCTCTCGCATAATTGCATCCTTGAATTTCCCTTTGTCCTTTGTAAGGAGTCCTTTTACGTTCTCCATAACAAAATACTTAGGACGTAATTTACGGATAACATTCAGATAATGTAGAAAAAGATTGTCCCTTTTATCAAAACGCTTGCGTCGACCTGATAGGCTGAAAGATTGGCAACTTGGTCCACCGGTCACTACGTCAATTTTTTGTCCTCCAAGTTCTTCAAGAAGTCGAGGGATGAAATTAGGAGACATAATATCTTCAGTAAGGAACTTGGTGTCAAGTCCAAACTGATGATTGTAGCGGACGGTATGAGTCAATTCGCAGTTTTTATTGATGTCGCTGGCAAGTATAAACTTGAAATACTTGTCATCGGTGAAGGCTTGAAGAAAGCCTTCACTGATACCACCTGCCCCGGCAAATAGGTCAAGGAATGTTATAGCTTTTTTACCTTTGAGAAAATCTTTTCTCTCAGCCATTGTTGTTAAAAATAAAACTTCTATGTAGGTCTGACAGTCAACCAAACCTTTATGCGGCTACAAAGAAGTTGTGTTAATATATTTCAGAGAATATTTCTTACGTAATTGGTCTTTGTCAGCGCAAGCGCAGATTACAGTGCAAAGTTATACAAAAAATCTGAGACTTTGTATTACATTGCAAAATTAGTGTGTATAACTGCCGGAACCTTGCACCGCAAAGCCATTCGGCTTTTTATTTGGGGAGGATATGAATTCTTCAAATCTAAATATAAAACGGATGGAAAGTTGGATGGCGTCGGTGAAAGTTGGTGAAAATGGCGATTTTTTTGCAAGAAACGAAATTTATCATTAACTTTGCAAATCAACTGCGGATTACGAGTCCGGCAGTGAACCATATGCCTCATGATCACGTTTTAAGGATATAAATTCTTAATTCTTATTTGATATGACACCCGAAAACAATAATAATGACGCTACGGAAATCCGTCGTCCTGACCACCGCGGCAGCCACCCGACGACCTCGCAGTTGATGCGCAACGTCTTCGGCATCTTCATGATTGTGGTCTATATAGGCATGGGAATATTGTTGTTTATGAACTTTTTCATGTTTGGCTCCGGCTTCACGTGGGTGAGATATGTCGGAGGCGTGCTCTTCATTCTCTATGGCGTATGGCGCGCTTACCGTCAGTTTAAAGGAATCGACTCCAACATATGAGACTCGGATATTTAATTGCATCGGCGGCACTCTTGGTCGTCGGACTGAGCGGCTGCGGTGAACGCAAGTCCGGAAAGGTAGAGCAGAAGGTTGAATACATGCAGCTTGCCTGCGACGCCTCGTTTGAGAATATCATGGACCAGGAGATCGACGTTTTTGAGTATTACTACAACAACTCGCGTCGTCAGGCTCTCGTCGTGCCCTACTATGTTTCGCAGAGCGCGGCTTTCGATTCGCTGATGAATCCCGATAACTCTATCCGCACCATCGTCGCCGCCAGACGGCTGACCGACGCCGAGAAGACGCGCCTGCGCAACCAGAAGCGCAAGCCCCGCGAGCAGCGTGTGGCGGTAGATGCCGTGGCGCTCATCGTGAATCCCAAGAATCCGCTTGAGGCAATTTCCATGAAGGAGCTTCGCGATGTCCTCTCGGGCGACGTCCGCTCATGGAAAGACCTTTGGCCGACCAAACTCGACTCCATCCGCATTGTTTTTGACCAGAACGGCAGTTCGCTGGTGCAGTTCATGCGTGACAGCATCAACGGCGGCCGTGACTTCGGTCCCAATGTCTATGCCGAGGGCTCGCCACGCGAGGTATTCCGCGCCGTCAGCGAGCGGCCCAACGCGCTCGGAATCATCGGCGTCAGCTGGGTCAGCACAGATATGGACGGCACGGCGCTGAGCAAGGAGGAAATCCGCCGCCGTTCCGAGGCGAGCGACACGACCAATCTCGACTTCTCGCCCGACGTGAAAGTCCTTGCCGTCAGCGGCGATGACACCCCGCAGGCCTACAAGCCATATCAGGCCTACATATTCGACGGCCGATATCCGCTTTTCCGCTCTATCTATATGATTACCACCAGTGTCGGCGGAACGCTAAACAACGCGTTCTATGCTTTCGTTACCGGAATGCAGGGACAGAAAGTCATTCAGTTGACCGGTGTGCTCCCCGCAACCGTGCAGCCGCGCATGGTTCAGCTGACCGAATAATAATTAAACCTTGACCGACGTTAACATTCCAAGAAATATAAACCAACCAGTAAAACCTACTAATAGAAAAAGATGAAAATCAAATCTATCATGCTCGCGATGGCCGCCGCTACGGCGCTGTTCGCTTCGGCCCAGCATCAGGGCTACAAGGACGGCATCGACTACTTCAAGGCCGATCAGCACGACAATGCAAAGGAAATCCTCACCAAAAATCTCGCCTCGCTGGCTGATGCCGAGCGTTCGGAAGCTCTCTATTATCTTGGCGCAATCGCGTTGCATGACGGCGATGTTGCCCAGGCAAAAAAATATTTCGATGAGGGCGTGAATCTCAATTCCAAGAATGGCCTGAACTATGTCGGCCTCGGAGCCATCGACCTGCGCAATGGCGATGCAAAGGCTGCGGAAGCGAACTTCAAAGCTGCTACCAAAGCCCAGAATAAGGCGTTTATACACACCGCTATTGCCCGCGCATATTACGACGCCGACAAGGTTGCCTACGCCAAAGATTATGAAAAATACCTCGCTTCGGCAAAGAAAAAAGACATCAAAGATCCCTCGATTTATATCATGCAGGGCGACGCCCTCCGCGACATTGCCCTCGCATCCGGAAATGACGACGGCGCAACCATCGGCCGTGCCGCATCGGAATATGAGCAGGCAATCCACTTCAGCCCCAACAGCCCCGAGGCTTATGTCAAGTATGCCCGCGTCTATATCGGCGTGAACCCCGACTATGCAATCAACCGCCTCAAGGAGCTCAACGCAATCGTGCCTAACTCGGCCCTCGCTCAGCGCGAACTCGCCGAACGTTACTACGACAACAACCAGTGGACCCGCGCCGCTCAGGAATATGGCGAGTATATCAACAATCCCAACCACTTCGTCAAGGATGAGGAACGCTATGCAGTGCTTCTCTACTTCGGCGAGCGCTATGACGAGAGTCTAAACATTGCCAACCGCATCCTTGCCCAGGACCCCGCAAACGCTCAGATGCAGCGCATGCTCTTCCTCAACCTCGAAAAGAAGGGTGACTTCCAGGGTGCCCGCAAAGCTGCTGAAAACTTCTTCGCAACCCCCGACGTGCGCTTCACCGCAAACGACTACACGACCTACGCCAACATCCTCGCCGAACTCGAAGACTACGACCATGAAATCGTTGCCCGCGAACAGGCAATCGTGATCAATCCCGACAAGAAAGACCTGCTCAAAGACCTCTCGACAGCCTACTCTCAGGCCGGCAGCCGCGCGCTCAAAGCCGAAAACGATTCGGTTGCCCACATCAACTACGTGAAGGCCGCCGAGTCTTTCCAACAGTTCATCGACAGAGGCGAATATGGCGTTGACTATAAGGTTCAGGACCTCGTTGACCTCGGCTCGCGTTATCAGAACGCCGCTGCAACCTCGCCTGTCGACTCTCTTTCGACCGAACGCGCTGACTTTGCCGACAAGGGTATCGCGGTGATTGACCGCGTGATTGAGCTCGTGCCTGAAAACGTTGTGCCTTACCGTAACCGCGCACGCATGCATCTGGTTAAGGCCGGCAACAAGGCTGACAAGGCAACCGCCGATGCCTACATGCTCCTGATCGAGAAGCTCGACCTCGACCCCGTGAACAAGACCAAGCGTCTCAACGAATATCGCGAGTCATATGCCCAGATTGCCAGCTACTTCATCAGCGAGAGAGACATCGATAACGCAAAAGTCTGGTACGCCAAGATGCTTGAGCTCGACCCCGAGAACCAGGCTCTCAGGGATTATATCGAAAAACTCGGCAAGTGATAACCGTAACCCCCGACGAACGTCTGCAAGTAGAGTCGAAGGCCGTGGAGCTTCTGCGCACGGTCTTCGACCCTGAAATGCCTGTTGACGTTTATGCCCTCGGACTGATTTACCGCATCGAGTTTACCGACGAGCGCATCCTCCAGATCGACATGACCCTGACGGCGCCGTCGTGTCCCGCCGCCGACTTTCTCGTCGATGACGCCCGGCTGAAACTCGAAACGATACCCGGAGTCGCATCCGTGGAAATCAACATTGTCTTCGAACCCGAATGGACTCAGGACATGATGAGCGAGGAAGCAAAACTCGAACTCGGATTTCTCTGATGACCTACTTCATTTCCGACCTTCATTTAGGCGCCCGCTACTTCCTTGACCCTAAGGAGCAGGAGCGCCTTGTTTGTGAATGGCTCCGCTCGATTGCATCGACCGCCGACCGCATATATCTTGTCGGCGATGTGCTCGACTACTGGTTTGAGTACCGCCACGTTGTGCCCCGCGGCTACGTCCGCTTTTTCGGCACTTTGGCCGAACTCGCCGACTCGGGAATTGAAATTACCTGGCTCATCGGCAACCACGACATCTGGATTTTCGACTACCTCCCGAATGAACTGGGAATACGTGTTGTCGACGGCATTATCGACGAAGAAATCAACGGCCGCCGTTTCCTCATTGCCCATGGCGACGGCCTCGGCCCCACGCCCGCGGGCGAGCGCCTGATGCGTTGGACCTTCCGCAACCGCCTGCTCCAACGGTGTTTCGCCGCCATACATCCCCGCTGGACCGTTGGCTTCGCCTACTGGTGGAGCGGCAAGAACCGCCTGTGTCATCACACCGGGGCCACGGCCGCACCGGTAAGCCCCGAGCCGTTATATCAGTGGGTTCGCGAGCGCAATGCCGCCCTACCTGCCGAGCGCCGCCCCGACTTCTATATCTTCGGACATTACCACACCCTGGCTTTCCGTCAGATTGCCGGCTCGCAGGTCGCAATTCTCGGCGACTGGATTACGAACATGAGCTTCGCGACTTTCGACGGCAAAACTCTTGAACTCCACCGATGGGAAAAGAAATCGAACGTAAGTTTATAGTCGCCGACCCCGACTCGGCCATTGCCGCCGCTGCGTCATCCTCGCACATTGTCCAGGGCTATCTCAGTCCCGCACCCGAGGCCACGGTGCGTGTGCGCCTGCGCGACGACCGCGGCTTCCTGACCGTAAAGTCGCCCAACCGCGGAGCCGAGCGTGGCGAATGGGAATATGAAATCCCCGCTGCCGATGCCCGCGAGCTAATGGCCCTTTCGCAGACTCCCGTTATTGACAAACGTCGCTATCTCGTCCCCCACGACGGCCTCCTATGGGAGGTCGACGTCTTCACCTCGCCGCGCGAGCTTGTTCTCGCCGAGGTGGAACTTCCCGAGGCCGACTTTCCCGTTACTCTCCCCTCATGGATTGGCGAGGAGGTCACCTCCAATCCCGCATACTTCAACTCCACTCTTGCATGTAAATGTCTGCAAAGGAAAAAATCATAAGATTTCTTGACCGCGAGATCGACTATCTTTTCTTTCGTCGTTTTGTGAGTTGGCGAGAGGTGTACCGGCACCATCGCTGCCGCTATAGCAAGTCGGCGCCGCGCGCCCGGAATGAGCGTCCCATGGTGGTGTTCATGGCCGACGGCTTTCGCCGTGTCAGCGGACTGGCCGACCGTCTGCGCGGCATCGTTTCGCTCTATGGCTTCTGTCTTGACCACGACATGGACTTCCGTATCAATTTCACCCACCCGTTTGACTTGCGGAAGTATCTTGAGCCGGTCGACCATGATTGGAGAATCTCGGCCGACGAGATGTGTTGGAATAGCCGCGATGCCCGTACCTTTCATCTGGTGACGGTCAATAACGACAACCGTGCCCGCGAGGTGCGCTATCAGCGCCGACGCCTGAAGCAGTGCCTGGGCAGACGCAATCTGCGCCAAGCCCATGTCTACACCGCTTTTGATTGCGAGAATGAGCGCTTTTATTCGTTGTTTAACAGGTTGTTACGTCCTACCCCCCCCTATATGCGGCCGTTGATGAGGTGAAGCGGCGGCTTGGTCCTGACTACATCTCTGTTTCGGCCCGATTCATGGAACTGCTCGGCGACTTTGTCAAACCCAAGCAGGCGCGCATACCTTTGGGCGAAACCGAGGCCACGGAACTGATGGATCGCTGTATTGAAGCCATACGCCGGGTGCGCAAACCGGGTTGTCGCGTGCTTCTGACCTCTGATAGCAACCGCTTTCTCCGCTACGCCGCCTCAAAACTCGATTTCGCCGAGAGTATCGCAGGCGATGTCTGCCACATCTCCGTCGAAACCGCCAATCGCGACGGTGCCGATTTCAAGACCTTTGCCGACTTCTTTGCCATTGCCGGCGCTGCCGAGTCCTACCTTCTTCTTGGCCCCGGCATGTATCCCTCCAACTTCTCGCGCTGCGCTGCCCGGTCCGCTGCCCGCCCCCTGACCATAATTCACGTCTGAAAAAATATCGTAGACTCCCGCGAATTTCCGAAATCCATGTCGGTGACGCCGGTGGCGGTGCGCCATCGATTTGACTCCGCTATTGCCGGTTGATTGCGATGACGGTTTTTTCCACCTGCATGCGCGGGTCGCGGGTGCGCTGGCGTGCGAGCCATTTTTGGAAAGTGTTGTAGTTGGTTTCGCGCGGCATCAGATTGACCTCCTTATCGCCTACCCGGGTTGTGTGTTCCCGGGTTTTGTTTTCGGACTTTGCGGTGCCTGAGAACTCGTTGGGCGAGAAGATTACGTAGAGGGTATTGAAGTCCGTCTCCTCGCGTGCTTGCACGATCAGGCCGGTGGCGAAGCCTAAGTCTGACGCCGGGGCAAGCTCTTTTGAAAAGAACACGTATTCGCGGTTAGCCTCGATGGGGTAGGCTCCGAAATCCTGTCCGTTGTAAGGGAGCAGGCACTGCATGATTTTCTCCATGTCGTCGCCGAGATATATTGCGAGCCATCCGCCGACAGGCGACGTGAAATAATATGCCATTTCGTCGCCTGAGCGAAACGTTGCCAGACGAAGCTGATCGCGCTCCTTGTCCGTGCCGTTGCAGAGAATGCGGCCGTCGATATTTATGCGCTCATGGCTGAGTTCGCGTGCCCAGCCCTCGACCCGCGCCGTGTAGATATAGTCGCGGCCGATAATCTCCTCGGTGACCACGGGTTCTGAGCGGTCGCCGAGCCATTCGCCGTTGATGTCGCTGATTGCGAGGTTCATGCCCGATGACCCCTTGTCGTTGTCGATGAAAACGGTCTGCTGGCTGACAACGTTGCCGAACGCGCGGCTCAGGGCGTCGATGCGTGCCCCCTCGATGGCCTTCAGGCGTGCTCCGGCCGGAGATTCTGCGGCAGTCGTGTAGTGGGTGTATTGGCCGGAAACTTTTATCCGGTCGCCGGCCGAGGCCGGAAACCGGAATAAAAGAATCGATAGGATTAAGATTGAAATGTTGAGTGTGTGGCTCATTTGTTTTCGTCAAGAAGTTTGTCTAACTGACCCTCAACGTCTTTCTTGAGCTTTTCGTCAGACTTGATTTTAGCGGCCTGCTCGCGGACGTCGAGCTCGCGGGCGAGTTTGCGGCTATAGTACACGCGCACCATGACGCTGTATTGGTCGCCGTCTTTCCGATAAATCTTGACCACGGGTTGCAACCCGGCGAGTTTCTTTGCGGCAATGGATTTTGCATTTGACGAGCTTTTTGTCGTTGCAACTCCGTCGGTGTCGTTAACCTCGGTGTCGGCTCCTCCCGCCATGTTGATTTCCATGTTGTTCACCAGATCCATGATTGCGGCCTGGTGGGCAAACTTATATGCTGCACCTTTGTTGGTCGACGTGTATTCGCCCTGACCGGTGAAGAAGTAGGGTTGTTCGTCGTTGTCGGTCGCGAGGTCGTAGGCAAACGCGTCCCGGAATTGTCTTTCCATCGGCAGGGAGCCTTCAATGACTACCCAGCCTTTCGCCTTACGGTCTTTGGCTTCTTTTTTGCCGAGTTTTTCGGTTTTCTCTTTTTTCGTTGTGCGGTCAATTATCTCTTTGACAGTCGGGTCGTCTTTGGCGGCGGCGAAGTTGAGAGCCGCACCGAGAGTGAGGGCGCTCATAAGAGCGATAACAGTTTTTTTCATTGCTTTTGATTGGTTGAAAGTTAAGTGGGGGTGATGGTAGTCGTTAGAATACGTAGCCTACGCCGACGTTGACGGTATGGCGGAGGGTATAATCATACGCGGCTAATGTGTAGCCAACTGTAATATTGAAATGGCGTGAGGTCTTGAAAATGCAGCCTGCCTCCATTGCTATGGCGTCCTCATTATAACTTTCCTCATCTTTGTTGTAGAAATAATAATAATCTTCTATAGCTATTTGGCCATAGCCTACGCCGAGATAGCCGTAGACTTTCCGGGAGAAGCTTTTGATAACGCCGACGGTGATGTTGGGGCATATGTAGTCGTCGATTGTCGCTTTGAGGTAGCCGCCCCATTTGCCGAGGTAGCCGCCCATAAGACCGCCGCCACCTCCGATTAACTCTTCTCCTATGCTGACAATGCCGACGGCGTTGAGAAACCAGTTGCCTTTTTCCGGACGCATGCGGAAAATCATGTCCCGGTCGAATCTGGTCTTCAGCTTCTTTGAACCCATGCCGGTGTAGGTTGCGGTGAGGGTTTTGAGAAACGGCGAAACAGTCATGGAGAATGAGCCGTCGGCATCGGTGATAGCCGTTTCGCCGCCGCCGGTAGCTATTACCTCGGCGCCGGCAATGGGGCTGCCGTTGTTGTCGATAACGAAGCCCTTGACGGTGCGTTGATTGTTCTGGGCCATGAGCGAGCCGGCTGCCGCAAGAGCTATGGTCAGAAGAGTAACGATTTTGTTCATGTGATAACTGGATATTTTAGGGTTAAAGGTTTATCAGTCGATTAGCCGGCGTGATTTCCACGCTGACCCGAGGGCGTCGGAGGCTTTGACGGTGGGGGTCTGGACTTTGCCTTTGTCTATGGTTTTCACGCGGACGTCGTGGTTGATGCGTTCGCCGAGTTCTGCGAGCGAGATGTTGCCGCGCGTTTCCTGCAGTATTTTCAGCAGGTGGTAGGTAAACATTCCGTGGCCTTTCTCCATATATGGAATTGCGGCTTCGTCGTTCGACGCGGCGCTGAACACCACCGTGTTGCCTTTGGCTTTGACGTCGGCTCCCTTCATGCAGACATAGCGGCCTTTGGCAATCATTCCGTTGCCGCGGGCCGCTCCCGAGAAGCATGCATCGAGAAAGACCGTTACGCTGCGGGCGTTCATGTCGTCGAGTTGGGCATAGAGGGCGTCGAGGTCGTAGCATGAGGGGAAGTAGCCGCTGCGGCCGTCGACGGGCATCAGGTAGCTCTTCTGGTTCGCGAAGTCCGGCAGCCCGTGGCCGGCATAATAGAGCACCACGTCGATTTTTCCGGGGTCGATGCCGCAGCGTTGCTGAAGGTAGTTTATTTCAACCTCCATGTCGAGGCGGGTGGCGTTCTTGGTGAGGCGCACCTGCTCTTCGGGCACTCCGAGAGTCTTGATGCAGTATTGCCTGAAGATTTCGCCGTCGTGTGCGGCGAAATCGACTTTCGGAGTCTCGTCGCGGGTGTAGTCTTCGTTGGCGATGATGACCACGCAGGTGTTGCGCCGTGTGAGGCCCGTTTCGGGAATGTTGATGTCGACGTCTGAAATCAGCGGCTCCTGCCCGTTGCGCGCAATGGCCCCGGTGGTTGCGTCCGAAACCGGGTTGACCTCGGCTGAGGGGATGTAACTGTCCGCTAAGGTCGGCAGGGCGCCGAAGTCGACCTGCGGAGAGTGGAGCGCCGCGAGGGTGTTGTTGGCCTCTTTCAGGCGCGGAGCGTCGTTGGTGGCGCTATAGCATAATGCCAGGGCGCGGGCAACGTTGGCGGCATATGGTTGGTTGTCGAGCACCGTTTTGAGCAGCGGGGCGGCGCGGGCAAAGAGTGATGTGGCCTCGGATGTTGAGCCCGAGCCTTGCTTGGCTCGTGCGTAGGCCAGGGTAGCGGCGTTGTAGTAGTCAAAGGCGAGGTGGCAGTGATGGTCTAACGTCGCCTTTCCCTGCGAGCTTATCTTCTCGAATGCGCGGGCTGCGCCGAGATAGTCGCGGCGGCGTTCAAGCAGCTTGCCCTGATATTCGAGCAATCCGGCGTGAGAGGGTTGCAGGGCGAGAGCTTTTGTGAGCATCCGGCCCATTTCGTTGTCGTTGCCGTTATGTCCGGCGGCTTCGATGCCGATAATCAGCAGGTTCCAGTTGGAGGGGTAGAGGTCGGTCGCCTGAGCGCATATATTGGCCGCCGAGCCGTAGTCTTTGCTCTCGAAGAGGCAGCGGGCCAGGCCCTCGAAGGCACGCTCGCGGTTTGAAAGATCGCCGCTTTCGAGGTAGGCCCGGAAATAACGTATCGACCGGGCGTAGTCGCGCTTGTTGTAGAGGTTGGTTGCGGCGAGGTTGGCCAGTATGGCATATTGCGGATTGGTTTGCAGACGGTAGGCATTGAGCTGGGGAATCAGCGAGACGTCGACAAACGCGCAGGCATAGCGCAACACGGTTTCCTTGTCGTTGAGCGAAGCGTGGAAGTAGGCGGCATCGGAGAGGCGGGGATAGATTTCGAGCAGCGCCGTGCGGCATTGCTGCAGCTCCGGGCTTTCGCGCCCGGCTGAGGCGATTGCTGCGCTATAGAGTTCAAAGGCGCGATAGAGCGACGCGTAGGCCGCGGCGCCGGGTTGGCCGTTGGATGCGGCGGCGCGGAAGGCGTTGAGCTGGGCCGAGGCTTGGGCAATGTCGGCGCGGGCGCCTGCCGTCAGTGTGAAACTTAGAAAAAGAAAGAGAGATATGCGCTTAATCATATGTGCGGGGGAATTAGAATGCGTCTACGAAAACCAGCGAGACACTGATGCGGCGATATTGCGCTCCGGCACTTTCGGCAACCTCGATGTGGGGCCTGAAGGTGACTTTCATGCCGTTGAGCGCCGACATCTGCTTTTCGAGGTCTGACTTGACGGCCACGGCGCGCATGAACGCCAACTGTTCATTGTCGGAAATGCCCGTTGCCCGTGTGACGGTCAGGGTTGTCAGCGAATTGTTGATAAAGCAGGGTTCGTCGGTGAACTCGCCGAGGTTGCCGTCATAGGCCAGGGCGCCGCGAATCGGAAGGGCGTCGGCGCTGCCGGTGATGTCGATAATAAGCTCCTTTCCGGGTTGGAGGTAGCCGGCAAATTCGTCGGCGAATGCTTGTGCAATGATTTTGAGCATCGATTCGGCGGCGTGTGAGTCGGCAATCTTATACCGTCCCGGGGCGAAGTCTTCGGTCGCGGAGCCTTCGGGGGCGACGTTGTAGGTGAAGTCGACGCGATAGTTGCGGATTCGTTGTCCGGCGGCGTTGACTGTCGGGATGATGTTGGTGTTGACGTCGATGGTCGTGTAGTCCGAAAGAACTCTTTTTGCTTTGGCGTCTTTCAGAATGGAGTCTTTGATGTTGTTGAGCAGCACGTCCTCGCGCGAGGATTGCATGATGAGGTCAAGCGAGACAAAGCCGTCGCCCGCGGTCAGGAAGTCGAGGTTCTGTTTGTCGAGATTGTCAAAGACGTAGGTCTTTCCGTTGGTCGGGTTGAAAACGGAAACGTAGATGAGTTCGAAAGTGTTGGCCGGGGTGACGGAGAAGACAGGGTCGTTGTATTGCAGGTTGTTTCCGTCGCCGAAGCCGGCCATGTCTTCCTGCGGCACGGTCAGGTAGATGTCGGGCATTCCGCCGAGGGAAATGACCAGGGTGCCGGTCGTGGGGTTGTAGTTGCCGAGCACGGCGTCGCCGAACGAGCCGAGGCCGGCGGTCAAGGCGAGTTCTGTGGCGGCTTCGTTGGCAAACATCGAGCGCCGGCGGGCGATGCTTTCGGCATTTACGCGCTCGCGGAACTCCAGTTCGGTCTCGCCCGGGCGCATCTTCATCCATTCGTTCATGCGCTGCTCGACCATTTGGTTGAGCATGTTGCCATAGTTGGGCGTGAAGCCGGCGGTCAGGCGGTAGTGCAGCGCCTGAGGGGTCAGGTCGGCGAGGTATAGGTTGCCGTGGCCGTCGGTCAAAAAGCGTGCGGCGCTGACGCCGGCGGAGTAGACTGCGGGACGATCGCTGAGGTCAAAGAGGTTAACGAATTGCACGCGGTTGCCGTCGGCAGCGTAGCCGACGTAGTTTTCGTCGGGGTGGAAAAAGACCGTTGCGGCATCGGTTATGCCCTGAATGCTCTTTTCGGTCATGAAGTCGGCGGTTGTGAAAATCCGTAGGGTTGCCGAGCCGTCGATTACAGCCAGGCGGGCCGATGAGGGCGAGAACGCAACCGCGGGTACACCCTCGGTCGGGAGGGAGGTCCGCAGCGTTCCGTCAGAGAGGTTGATAATGTCGACACGACCGGGATATATTGCGGCGGCGAAATAGCCGTTGGGACTCATTGCGAGTTCCGACGGACTGCCCGACAGGGCGATTTCGCGCTGCTCGCGGACAAGAGTCTTGGAGTCGAAAAATTTCAGCCTGCCGTCGTCGGCAACCACGAGCCGGCGGCTATCGGGGGTGTAGGCAATCGCGCTTGGAGAGGTCAGCCCGTCAAGCACGGTCTTCACTTTCTTCGTGGCGTTGACGGGGGCAACCGTTACTTTGAATTTCTTTCCTTTGCCCGAGAGGGTTGCAAAGGAGTAGCCCGCGGGGTTGACCTTCAGGGAGCGGAGTTCGCCGCCGGGATGCAACAGTTCGAAGCCGCGCATGTTGTAGGCGGCCTTTCCGTCGCTGACAAACGCGGCATAGCCGTGGTTGTCAAGCAGTTTCTGCGGTTGGGAAAACTTGAAAGTCAGCGTCTTGCTGACCTCAACATCGGCGCCGGCCGTTAAAGGCCCCGTCGCTGCGATGACGACGAGCAGATATTTGTAAATATGTGTGAACATAATGTGTAGAATGCAGCGAATGTCGCTGCAAATTTACACATTATTTAAGAAATACCCCCGATTGGTTAAATTGTGTTAACGCTTACTCGATGGGCTGTACTTTGATGCCGGCAGCGTGTTTTTTGATGTCGGGAGTGCCTTTGACGTAGACTGTTCCGGAGCCGAGGCCTGAAATCTTGAGTTTTTCGGTTGCGTGGACTCCTATGGTGCCGGTGCCGGTGTTGCGCACTGTGGCTTCACGGCATGTTAAGCCGTCGGCTTGTATGGTGCCGACTCCGGCGAGTTTGAATGTCGCGCGGTCGGCGTTGCCGTTGAGCACCATTATTCCGCGGCCGGCAAGCACTTTGCCGGAGAGTTTTTCGGCGTCGATGCCGCGCACGCTGAGGCGTCCGTTGCCGATAAGCACGGCTTTGAACTCGGGAACGTTGGTTGCGGTCATGACGCGTACGGTGCTGTCGCCTTCGTTTTCAACGGAGGTGAGGTAGTTGGTGTAGACGCGGACCGAGGGGAGTTCGCCCGGAGCGTCGACGACGCCCATGCGCATGTCGTCGGGGAGTATGAGGCGGAGTTTGAGTTTGTCGCCTTTGACCTGAGCGTCGACCCAGGGCATCTGTGAGGGCACGGGGGCATCTACGATGATGGTGCCCACGGAGTCGGGGCAGTAGATGCAGTCGACGTCAAGGGGGCCGGTGACCTTCAGACGCTGGAAGCGGTCGACTTTGAAGGCTTGTGATTCGGCTGCGGCGCCGAGGGCTGCGAGGGCTGCGATGAGCAGGGTGTTGATTGTTCGTTTAAGCATAATAGTCATTTTCTACCTGGTTTATGAGTTCGAGGAGTGAGTCGGGGTCCGGGGTCCGGAGCATCTTGATGCGTGTTTGGCGGAAGTTGGGGATACCTTTGAACAGAGGGGTGACGGCGAGGTGGCGGCGGATGTGGAGAATGCCGCGCACGAGGTCGATGCGTTCGACGCTTTCGTTAATCTGGCGACGGAGATAGTCGAACTGACGGTGGATGTCGATTGGCCGGCCGGTCTTGAGTTCGTGGAAAATCCAGGGCGCGCCGATTGCGGCGCGACCGACCATGATGCCGTCGACACCGTAGCGACTGAAGGCCTCGTCGACCTGACGCGGGGTTGCAATGTCGCCGTTGCCGATCAGGGGGATGCGCAGTCGCGGGTTCTCCTTGACGCGGGCAATCATTTCCCAGTCGGCCGTGCCGGTGTACATTTGCGAGCGCGTGCGGCCGTGGACTGTCAACGCTGCTATTCCGCAGTCTTGAAGTTGTTCGGCGAGTTCAACAATGATTTTGTCCTCGTGATCCCAGCCGAGGCGGGTCTTGACGGTCACGGGGATGCTGACCGCGTTGACCACGGCACGGGTGATTTCGAGCATTTTCGGAACGTCGCGCAGCAGCCCGGCGCCGGCGCCTTTGCCTGCGACTTTCTTGACGGGGCAGCCGAAGTTGATGTCGAGAATGTCGGGGCGTGCTTCTTCAACAATCTTCGCGGCCCGGACCATGACGTCGGCTTCGCGGCCATATATCTGGATGGCCACGGGGCGTTCGCGCGGGTCGATGCGGAGCTTGCGGGTGGTTGCGGCGATGTCGCGTATGAGGGCGTCGGCGCTGACAAACTCCGTGTAGACCATGTCGGCGCCGTTCTCTTTGGCGATGAGGCGGAAAGAGCCGTCGGTGACGTCCTCCATCGGCGCGAGCATGATGGGGCGGTCGCCGAGATTTATGTTGCCGATTGTCATAGGGTTATGCTTTTGGCCGTAATGGGGTTGGCAAGGAAGAGAGTGCCCATTTCCGAGAATTTCTCTGCGCTTTCGGTGGTCAGATATTCCGTGCGGCCGTTTTTGCTGACCCGGGCGTTCATTTCGGGGTGGCGCTGCAGATAGTCGCGGAGCGAGCGGGCCACGATGTCGCCCTGAGTCACAATCTTGACCTGCGGGGGCATGTACTTGCGGATTTTGCGCAGCAGCAGGGGGTAGTGGGTGCAGCCGAGCAGGGTCGTGTCAATCAGCGGGTCGCGGTGGAGCAGGGTGTCGATATATTTTTCAACGAAGTAGTCGGCCCCGGGGGTGTCGAACTCGCGGTTTTCGACCAGGGGGACCCACAGGGGGCAGGCCTGGCCCGTGGTGACGAAATCGGGATATAGTTTGGCGATTTCGAGGTTGTAGCTTTCGGATCGGATGGTTCCGGGGGTGCCGAAGATGCCGATGTGGCCCGTGCGGGTATATTCGCCGATGGCTTCGACCGTCGGGCGTATGACGCCGAGAACACGGCGCTGAGGCGCCAGGACGGGCAGGTCGCGTTGTTGAATGGTGCGCAATGCCTTTGCCGACGCCGTGTTACATCCGAGGATTATCAGTTGGCAGCCGAGCTCAAACATGCGCCTGACGGCCTGGAGCGTGAACTGATAGACAACTTCGAACGAGCGCGTGCCATAAGGAGCCCGGGCGTTGTCGCCCAGATAGAGATAGTCATTCCCGGGCATGAGCCGGCGTATGCCCTCGAGGATGGTGAGTCCCCCGTAGCCGCTATCGAAAACTCCGATAGGACCCGGTGTATGGATGTCGGCGAACTCCACTCTTATTTTTTCTCTTTCAGCAGGTCGCGGATTTCGGTCAGAAGCACCTCTTCTTTTGAAGGAGCGGGGGCGGGCGCGGGAGCTGCGGCCTCCTCTTTCTTGAACTTCACGATGACTTTCAGGGCCATGAAGATGGAGAACGCGATGATGAGAAAGTCAATAACGTTTTGGATGAACATGCCGTAGTTGAGGGTCACGGCCTCCTTGACGACCTCCTGAGTCGTGGGATCGAGAACGGCTTCGTGGAGCACGGCTTTGAGTCCGGTGAAGTTGATGCCGCCGGTCAGGATGCCGATGCAGGGCATGATCACGTCGTTAACGAGTGAGGATACGATTTTGCCGAAAGCGCCGCCGATGATGACGCCGACTGCCATGTCGATGATGTTGCCCTTCATTGCAAAGGCTTTGAAGTCTGCTAAGAAACTCATGGGGAAATGAAAAATGAAAAATTAAAAGTTAAAAATGAAAAGTTAAAAGTTAAAACGTTTGCGGCCACTGCCCATTGCCCACTGTCTATTGCCAACTGAGAAATAGTTGCCTTAAGCAACTATTTCTCCATGAAGGAGTCTTTGAAGCCGAGGAAGTAGAGCACGCCGTCGAGGCCGATGGTCGAGAGACTTTGGTCGGCGTTTTGCTTGACTTTGGGCTTGGCGTGGAAGGCGATGCCGAGGCCTGCGGTTGCGAGCATCGGCAGGTCGTTGGCGCCGTCGCCAACGGCAATGGTCTGGGCAATATTGACGTTTTCGACCTGGGCGAGCAGGCGCAGGAGTTCGGCTTTGCGTCGACCGTCGACAACTTCGCCGACGTAGCGGCCTGTGAGGTGGCCGGTTTCGTCGACCTCCAGCTCGTTGGCATAGACATAGTCGAAGCCATACTTGCGGCGTAGGTAGTCTCCGAAATATGTGAAGCCGCCCGAGAGGATTGCCGTCTTGTAACCCGCGCGCTTCAGCACGGTCATCATGCGCTCCAGACCTTCGGTTATGGGAAGGTGTTCGGCAATGTCTTGCATGACGCCGATGTCGAGGCCTTTCAGCAGGGCCACGCGCTCGGTGAAGCTCTCCGTGAAGTCGATTTCGCCACGCATGGCGCGTTCGGTGATGGCTTTGACCCGGTCGCCGACGCCTGCGCGCATTGCCAGTTCGTCGATGACCTCGGTTTCTATGAGAGTAGAGTCCATGTCGAAGCAGATGAGCCGGCGCGTGCGGCGGAAAACGTTGTCTTCCTGAAAGGAGATGTCAACGTCGTTGTTCGACGCGATTTCGAGGAAGCGGCGGCTCAGGCCGCTGCGGTCGGCGGGATTGCCGCGCACGGCCATCTCTATACATGTCTTCGAGGTGGCGTCGTCGGTGTGGGTCAGCGATATGCGTCCGGTCAGTCGCTTGATGTTCTCGATGTTCAACCCTTCGGCCGCCACTTCGGCGGTTAGCTTGGCGATGTGGTCGGCTGTCAGCCGTCGGCCGAGCATCGTGATAATCCAGCGGCTCTTGCCCTGCATGTTGACCCAGGCTTCGTAGTCATCGACGTCAGTCGGCGTGAAACGGATGTTCAGGTTCAGCTCCGACGCTTTGAACAGAAGTTCTTTCAGGATTTTTCCGGAAGTTTCCGAGTCTGTCTTGATGAGAATGCCGAGCGAGAGATAATGATGAATCGTGCTTTGGCCGATGTCGAGAATCGAGGCGTTGTGGCGCCCGAGAATTCCGGTGAGGGCCGACGTTACGCCCGGGCGGTCAACTCCGGTTATGTTGATGAGGATGAGTTCGGTTTGCTTGTTTTTCATGACAGGTGGTAGGTTATGAGTCCGTCTATCGGACGTCGTTTGATATGGTCAATAGTGAAGCCGTGGAGTTCGGCACGGGCGCGCAGTTGCGGCTCCAGGGCCGAGGCTACGCCGCCAACGGCGCGCAGCTGCTTATGTAGCGGATAGTAGGACGATATGGCGTCAAACAGTGCGTCGAACTCCGCGTTGATGACCTCGGCGAGGAGCTTTGCGTGGTCAACGATGAAAGGTACCGTCGACGCCAGAAAACGGTTCGCCTCCGGTTGGCGATATACACGGTCGATGATTTCGCCGTAGCCCATGCCGATGAAGCTCTCGAGCTCGGAGCGCAGCAGCCCTGAGCGCAGTGACGTGCGCAGCAGTCTGCGGCCGAGAGAGGCGCCGCTGCCCTCGTCGCCGAGAATATATCCTAACGGAGGCATGTTGCGGGTCAGGGTGTTGCCGTCGTAGATCGCTGAGTTGCTCCCGGTGCCGAGAATGAGCGCCAGACCCGGTTTGCGGCCATATAGCGCGCGGGCGGCCCCGAGCATATCGGACGCCACTTCGACGGCCGTGCCGGCGGGCATCGCGGCGGCAACCTTTGCGCATATCTCGGGAGTTGCACATCCGGCACCATAGTAATATATGGTGTCAGGAGTCAGTCCGGCCAGCGCCTTGCCCAGGCGTGTTCGCAGCTCCGCCTCGCCGAGTTGCGCGGCGTTGAACCCGGGCGTTTCAAATGTCCGGAAATCCGTGGCCGAGCGAGCCACACACCATTCTGTCTTAGAGCTCCCGCCGTCGCCGATAACAATCATATCCGCTGCTATATTAAAATTCCGGTTTTAAGAATATCGACATAAAGAGGGTTGGAGGTATCTTCGGTAAGCAAGACCGGTTCAATCAGATTGCTGATTTTGCGCTTGATTGTCCATAGTATCGGAGTGTCGGCAAAATAATCGTCGTTAAGCCTGTCAACCACCACGGCGATGTCTACGTCGCTGTCGGGCGAGAAATTGCCTTTGCTATATGAACCGTATAGATATAAGGCCTTTAGCGGCAACCTTTCGGCCACGGCTTCTTTGTAGCGTTCAGCTAATCTTATAGCCTGTTCTTTATCCATAGTCGCAGTTCATTTGTACTTTCAATCAAACTCTGACACCTCTCAGCATTCAGACTCGCCAGCAGTCTTTCTTTATATGATGGATATCTCGCTTCAATGTTTAGTGGCTCGAGTACATCAATGAATGCCCGTTGTTCATCGTTCATGTGCTCATCAAGCCCTGATTTCTCTGCTAATCGTGAGAGGCTATGTATTTTTAACGGTGGTTCGTCAGTAACATTGCTCCAATAGGCTTTTAAGGCTTTTTCTATCACCTGATGACACATAAATGCAACATATAGATAGCGTTTGGTCTCGAGCATGGCTTTAGCCGTATCGAAATCATAGTCAGACATTTCAATCCAATATGTCGCTTTTGGGTTCATGTTCGGTAAAAGTTTTCGCAAAGTTACGCGAAAGTCGGCAAAAATGCAAATCAACAGTGGGTAAAAACAGTCGAGGAACGGCTTCACAGTCGCTCCTCGTCAAATAATAAACCAATCATTATCACATTTCTTTCACACAATAGAAAAAGCTTGTCTTTGCTTATATAACGTTCCCGAAGTTGAAAAAGTTCGTCGGGATGAAAAATTTTTTCGTTCAGGAGGTATAAACGAGAAAAAGAGGGGCGCTCACGCGTGCCTCTCTCTCCATTCATCACATTATGCTTATTGCGTTTTAAATTATACGGGTTAATGGGTTAGGGGTTAATGGGTTAATGAATCAGGCGGTCGGGGAATGGTTCGGGTGAGTGTATAACTCATTAACTCATTAACCCCTAATATCGGCTTTCAATCACGTCCCAGTCAACTATTGACCAGAGGGCTTTCAGGGCGTCGGCCCGGCGGTTCTGATAGTCGAGGTAGTAGGCGTGCTCCCAGACGTCGAACGTCAGCAGCGGGGTCAGCCCCTTCGTCATGGGGTTGCCGGCGTTCTGGTCGGCCTGGATGAAGAGCTTGCCGTCGGCGTCTGACGAAAGCCAGACCCAGCCGCTGCCAAAGAGGCCTGTGCCGGCTTTGACAAAGTCTTCTTTGAACTGCTCGAACGAGCCGAAGTCTCGGTCAATCGCCTTGCGGAGTTCGCCGCCGGGCTCGCCGCCGCCTTCGGGGTTGAGGGCGAAGAAGTAGAAAATGTGGTTCCACGCCTGGGCGGCGTTGTTGAACAGGGCACCGTCGCTCTCGCAGATAATCTCCTCGAGACTTATGTCCTCGAAGCGCGTGTCTTTAATCATTGCATTGAGGTTGTCAATGTAGGTCTTCTCGTGCTTGCCGTAATGGAACTTTACGGTCTCTTCGGAAATTGCCGGTGCGAGTGCCGCGGCGTCGTAGGGGAGTTCTGGTTGAACGTATTTCATGGCGATGTAGTTATTTTTGAGTTAAATTCACCGTTATAACACGGCAGAACCCCAAAAGTTTTGGAGGATACACGATTTTTAACTATATTTACAACGAAATTAGCCCTATTGTGGCCGTAGTCGAATTTAGAAACGATATAAACCAATAATAATCATCTATCCATGAAATTCAATCTTAAAGCGTTTTTTGGGATTGCAGCCATGGCGGTTTCGGGAGTTCTCGGAGCTTCAGCCCAGATGCAGTTCTCAACAACGGATGCGCCGGTATGGTACCAGGTGCGCTTTACCCGCGAAGGTGCGGCAATCGCCGACCAGGGCGTGGGCAAGAACCTCAAGACGGCTGAGTCTGATATCACTGCCGACAGTCAGCTATGGCAGTTTATCGGCGACCATGAAAACTTCACGATGCGCAGCAAGTCGGGCAATTATGTTGCCTACAGTGGCTCGCGTTTTGCTTCGGCGGCAGAGGCTACTCCTCTTTATATAATCGCGTCCGGTCACGCAGATAACCGTGATGCATATGAGATTGGACGCGTTGGTTCCGCCAAACATTTTAACCAATGGGGCGGATATGGCGCCGGCATGGAAATCGGCGAATATAACGCCAATGATATCAATAACCCCCTGAAAATTTATGACACCAACGGCACGGTTCAGAACATCGTGGTCCCGACTCCCGTCGGCGAACTGCCCGAGTTCAGCACTGCCGACAATGAGGTCTGGTACTTCATGCAGTGGAAGAAGGGCGGAAACTGCCTGCAGAGCATGGGTGCCGGCAAAAGCGCCGTCCGCGCAACTCCGATTCCCGACAATTCGATGATGTGGAAGCTCGTCGGCACTCAGGACAACGTTCAGTTTATCAACAAGAACGGCGAGTATCTCGTTGTTAGCGGTACAGCTGATGCCAACGGCAGCGTGAAAGCCTCGACCGAACCCTATAACGGCGGCTTCTCGCTTGTGCCCACCGAGAACGCCGATTACTATAAGAACTGGGAAATCAAAGCCAATCCCGTTAGCGGTGCACACGCGTATATCAATCAGTTCGGCGGCACCACCGTCGGAGGCCAGTTCGGATGCTGGAACCTCGGCGACGGTAACAACTCAATGAACTTCATGCTCGTCGGCACGGTTGACTATGGCGAATATGCCGTTGAAGGAACTACCACCTGGACCCCCGACAATAATTTCACCCTCTGGTATAAAGCCCCCGGCGCCGATTGGATGAACTGGGGTCTGCCTATCGGCAACGGCCGCCTCGGCGCTCAGATTCTCGGTGGCATTCATGAGGATGAAATCTCTTATACCGACAAGACTCTTTGGAAGGGTCGCTCAACTGACCACGGCGACTCGAACGATGCCGGTTACGGCGGCTTCCAGGGCTTCGGCAATCTGCTCATCCGCGTGCCCGAAGATAATGGCGCTTTCGGTTGGACCGCGTCGAACGCCGTCAAGAACTACTACCGCGCTCTCGACTTGACGACTGCAACCGCAACCGTTGGCTTCAGCTCCGCAGACGGCACCGAGTTCAAGCGCGAGTTCATCTCGAGCTATCCCGACGGCGTCATTGCCATTCGCTTCACCGCCTCGAAGGCCGGTAAGCTCAACCTCAACTTTAGCATCGAAACCGGCACCAGCCTCGAGGACGTTGCAGTCTATAAGGATGGCTATGGCCGCTTCAACGGCAAGTATCAGACCGTCAGCTACGCCTCGACGCTCAAAGTCGTTCCGACCGGCGGCACCATGACCTCCGACGCCGACGGTATCACCGTCAGCGGCGCCGACGAAGTCCTGGTTATCCTTCTCGGCACCACGGACTATGACGCTGTCAGCCCCACGTATACCGCCAACACCGACGCGCTCCTGAGCAACACCGACGCTGCAGTCGACAATGCCGCAGCCAAAGGCTGGGACGCTCTCTATGCCGCCCACGTGGCCGACTATCAGCCCCTGTTCAACCGCGTGGACTTCGCCCTCGACGGCGCCAAGAATGACGTGCCTACGACCGACCTTCTCGACGGCTATAACAGAGGCAACGGCGACGCCGCAATCACCCGCCAGCTCGAGCAGCTCGTGTTCCAATATGGCCGCTACCTGGCTATCGGCTCAAACCGTCCCGGTCTTGACCTCCCCAACAACCTTCAGGGCATCTGGAGCGGCTTCAACGTTCGTCGCCCCTATGGCGACCATCAGACCAACCCCTGGTGTGCCGACATCCACGCCAATATCAACATCGAGATGAACTACTGGCCCACCGAGCCGACCAACCTCAGCGAGATGCACGAGAACTTCGTGAACTACATCATCAACCAGGCAACCGTTCAGCCCCAGTGGCGCGAGAACCCCACCAAGTTTGTCAGCAACCCGAAGTCGACCAAAGGCTGGTCAATCTTCAATGAAAACAACATTTTCGGCGCAGGTTCCAGCTGGGGCAACAACTACGTCGTAGGCAACGCCTGGTATTGCTCACACCTGCTCGAACACTACCGCTATACTCTCGACGTTGACTATCTCAAGCGCGCGCTTCCCGCCCTGTGGGGTGCCTGCGAATTCTGGATCGAGCGCCTGAAAGTAGCAAAAGACGGCTCTTATGAGTGTCCCAACGAGGCATCGCCCGAGCAGGGTCCCAATGAGGATGCCGTTGCCCACGCCCAGCAGATTGTTGCCGAGCTCTTCGCCGGCACTCTCGAGGCAATCTCGGTTGTCGGTGAAGCCAACTGCGGCATCGACGCCAAAGACATTGCCATTCTCCGCGACCGCTATGATAAGATGGACCGTGGTCTCGCAATCGAAGAGTTCACCGCCGCCGACGGCTGGACCGCCAATGGCCTGAAGAAGGGCGACCCGCTCCTGCGCGAATGGAAATACAGCGCCTACACCGCCGGCACTAACGGCCACCGCCACCTCTCTCACTTGATGGCCCTCTATCCCTTCGGTCAGATTACTCCCGACTCTGAATACTTCACCCCCGCAGTCAACTCCCTGCGCCAGCGCGGCGACGACGCTACCGGTTGGTCAATGGGCTGGAAGATTAACCTCTGGGCCCGTGCGCTCGACGGCGACCACATGCACCAGATTCTGAAGAACATGCTCTCGGACAAGCTCTACAAGAACCTCTATGACGCTCACCCCCCGTTCCAAATTGACGGTAACTTCGGCGCAACCTCCGGCATTGCTGAGGCCTTGCTCCAGAGCTACAAAGGCCTCTACCTGCTCCCGGCCCTCCCCTCGGCATGGAAGAACGGCCACGTCAACGGCCTCAAAGCCCGCGGCAACTTCACGGTTGACCTCGCCTGGGCCGACGGCAAGCTCAAAAAGGCTACCATCACCTCCCACAAGGGTGCAAAACTCAACCTCCGTGCCAACGACCTGCTGAACACCCGTCTGACCGTCAATGGCGAACCCGTGGAACCCACTCTGTATCTCGGTGACTATACCGCAACCGTTCCCTGTAAGAAAGGCGATGTTGTCGTTGCTGAATATGACCCCTCATACACTCAGCCCAACACTAACGAAGGCAAGCACCCCGATAATGGCGACCAGACCCTGCTGATTCCGAGCGTTGCCGGACAGCCTTCTGAAGCAGTGGTTTCGGTCAGTAATGGCGAAATAACCGTCAGCGGCGTTGAGGTTGCCTCGCTCGAGGTTTTTGACCTCGCCGGCCGCAGCCTGGCTGCTGCAGCCGCTCCTGCCGTAAAGGTTGCGACCCGCGGCGTGGTGCTCGTGCGGGTGACCACCCCCGCCGGCGAAACGATTGCCACCAAATCCGTGCTCTGAAAAATCTTTGAATTCCCATCTCGCGCGAGGCTGCCTGAACCGCTCAGGCGGCCTCGCGATTTTTTGTGGATTTGACTGCGCCGAGGACGATTAAGTTTTTTTAACGCAATGAGGTCAGAGTGTTGGATTTTTGGTCCACAATTATCGCAAAAAAATGCGTAACTTTGCAATTCAATTAACAAACTAAGCCAATTAAGAACATGAAACAGGTAGAAACGCTCTTTGCAGAAAAGTTGTTGAAAGTCGGTGCAATCAAGCTACAGCCCGCCAATCCGTTCACATGGGCCAGTGGATGGAACTCTCCCATCTATAACGACAATCGCTTGACTCTGTCCTACCCCGACATCCGCTCCTTTGTCAAGGTTGAGCTTTGTCGTATAATCAAAGAGCGCTTCCCCGAGGCCAACGCTGTTGCAGGTGTGGCCACCGGCGCCATTGCCCAGGGCGCGCTCGTTGCAGACACTCTTGCACTCCCCTACGTCTACGTGCGCTCGTCGCCCAAAGACCATGGCCTCGAAAACCTCATCGAAGGCTCGCTGAAACCCGGCCAGAAAGTCATTGTTGTCGAAGACCTGATTTCAACCGGCGGAAGCTCGCTCAAAGCCGTTGAGGCCATCCGTCAGGCCGGATGTGAGGTTGTCGGCATGGTTGCAATGTTCACCTACGGCTTCCCCGTGGCTCAGAAAGCATTCAAGGATGCCAAAGTCGAACTCGTGACCCTCAGTAATTATAACGCCATGCTCGAAGTCGCTCTCGAAACGAACTATATCCGCACGGAAGACGTTGAGTTGCTGAAGCAGTGGCGCAATAACCCCGCAGAATGGTCGCCCGCGAAATAAGATAATGAAGTATACAGGAAAACCCTACCGCGTCAATATGGCTCAGAGCGCCCTATATGAGCGCATGAGCAACCTCGGCGACATCCGCTCGCGCATGAGCGAGATTCCCGAAGAACTCAAAGCCAAACTCGGAACCGTCAACTTCCCCGACGATGAAACCCTCGCCTTCTCGGCCCCGGGCGTCGGCGAAATGAAATTCCGCATTGCTGGCCGCACCCCCTCCGAGGCCGTGCGCTTTCTCTGCGACACCGGAATGATGCCGATCTACGTCGACATCACCCTCACCCCCGCAGGCGAGGAGAGCACCGACGTGGCCGCCTCGATCGAAGCCGAAATCCCCATGATGCTCCGCCCCCTCATCGGCGGAAAGCTGCAGGAAGCCGCCGACAAGTTCGGCGAAATGTTCGGCCAACTCAACGCATGACTCCCCGACGACGTTTCCTGGTTGCCTCTTTGGCGGTTCTCGGACTGTCCGGGTGTCATTCTATAGACGTCAAAGACAACGTTGTCTACGGTCGCGTCTACGTTCCCTTTACGACCGTCGGCGACTGGCAGGTCTACGGCGTAAGCGGTGCCCTGCAGAGCCGGCGCTTTATCAGGAGTGACCGCGTACCGGCCGACTATAACTACTCCGACGTCTGCGCGACGGGCTTCGGCGGAGTCCTCCTCGTCTCGACGGTCAACAGCGGGTTCGCGGCCTACGACCTTGCCTGTCCCGTTGAACACTCTCAGTCTACCCTCGTTTACGTCACTGAGTCGAACTATGCCCAATGTCCGCGTTGCGGGTCGGTCTACGACATTTTCTGCCTTGACACCGCGGGCGGATATCCTGTTTCCGGTCCTGCACTTGATCAGGGTTATGCGCTGACTCCATATCGTGTGCTTTTCGGCGCAGACGGATGTTACGCACTGCTCTCGCAATAAATTTCCGCACAAAAATTTGCACAGTTCAAAAATTAGCCGTACCTTTGCAGTCGCTTAACAAACCGGCCGGCCCATTCGTCTATCGGTTAGGACGCAAGATTTTCATTCTTGAAAGAGCAGTTCGATTCTGCTATGGGCTACTAATTAACTAAGAAAGAAACAAAAAGACCCCTACTATTTGAAATGGCAAACCACAAGTCATCACTCAAGAGAATTCGTCAGACCGAGAGCCGTCGCCTTCGCAACCGCTACTACGAGAAGTCAGCTCGCACCGCCGTGCGTCGCATCCGCAAAATGACTGACAAAGCTGAAGCCCAGAAGGCTTTCAACGCAGTAGCCTCTCTGCTCGACAAGCTCGCGCGCAAGAATACCATCTCCAAGAACAAGGCAGCTAACCTGAAGAGCGCTCTTCAGAAGCACATCAACTCTTTGGCCGCATAATCGCGACCGTCAGCCGGCCCATTCGTCTATCGGTTAGGACGCAAGATTTTCATTCTTGAAAGAGCAGTTCGATTCTGCTATGGGCTACAAGCCGTAACCATCCGAACTAAGCCGACTATTAACAGACAAAAAATCTCAGGAGTC
>CAZKOF010000016.1:0-31461 GCA_964554335.1 uncultured Bacteroides sp. | reverse complement strand
GATACAAATTATTTTTCTAATTTACAAGCATTTAATTTATAGAAGTCCCCTTAATTATGTGAAAATACTTACACCCGGCCGAAACCATAGAGCCGATTTTCCCCGCAAAAATACGAAATTCCCGCCAACCCTCGGGCGGCAGGGTTGTTAAAGATTGTTAATAGGAAATATCAGCCTGCTCCCCCGACGGCGGCGATCATAGCTGTTTGAGCGCTTCCCAATCGATTTCGGGCTGCTTGCCGGCAGGTTTGCAGACGAATTCGCTCCCCGGCGGAACCGACTCGCTGAAGAAGCCGCCCATTTTCAAATAGAAGCGGTTGTCCTTTGTCTGACCGCCCTGATAATCGAGGCGCACTTTGGCCCGGCCGGTATCGTCGCAGGTGAAAGTCGCCCGGGTGATGCGCGTCCACTTTCCCTCCTTGCTGCGAGCCCACTGGTTGCCGAAGAAAACCTCGCGCGAGAGGTAGCCCTGCTCCGGATTGAAGTTCTCCAGAAAGCTGTGGGCGTGGCTATACCACGTGTCGGTCTGCGGACGCAGGAAACAGGCGATCAGACGCCACTCCTTCTCTTCAGGAGCATAGAAATAGGCGGTGTAAATCGTGTTTCCCTCGCCGTCCGGACGGACCTGCATCAGGAACCTGTATGTATTGCCCGCCTTCCAGAGATACTTCAGGTAGCTTTGGCCACCGGAGCCTTCGTTTCCGAACTCGCCGATATGCACGTCCTTGCCGCGGCGCAGCAGCCTGATTTTCCGGTCTTCGGGAATATTGCGCGGGTCCTGGGTGTCAAAAGGACTCCAGACCGAGAAGAGCACCCGGCGTTCGGTCGGCGAGTTATACTGCATCCCGAAATAGCCCTCGCCGAAGCCTGCTGCCATATAGTAGCTATGCATGGTCTCGCCCCGGGACGGCACCGTGACCTCGTTATAGAACCACTCTGTGTCCCCCTCAGGCAGGGAATAACCCATATGCACCGACGGGCCGCGGCGGCCCCAATAGTCGGAAAAATCCCTCACATAGTTACTCCCGCCGCTGACGTTGTCGACAATCAGCTCGCGCACCTCGCCGAAACTTTCGCCGCCCTTGTTTATGCCCTGAAGGTCAATGCGCACGTAGCCGGGACTGCCAACGTCGATGACACCCACGGGGACATTGACGAAATCGTCTGACTCGAGCTTGACGTCAAAGTGCTTTTTGCCGTAGCTGACCCTGATGTCAGAATGTCCTTTCGCACAGAGCGACAGGTCAACATTTGAGGGTTCCCGGAGATAGAAGTAGACACTGACAACACTCTCGGGGTTGGTCCACGAGGCAACTCCCCCCTGCGTTATCCTGGCGCCGTCGTGCTGACGGGTAACATAACCGTTGCCGGAAAGGCCGACAACGAGTTGCTGCGTTTGGGCGAACGTCGTGGAACCCAGCACGAGAGCAAGCGAAAACAGTAAATTCTTCATGCGTGAATAGTATGGTTGCTGTTTTAGATAATGTCTATGATTTCGCGTATGTCGCCGATTTTTTCGCGACGGCAATATTCTTCAATCTCCTCAACGACGCGTACGCTCGCCGCCGGGTCGAGGAAGTTGGCCGTGCCAACCTCAACGGCCGTCGCGCCCGCCATAATAAACTCCAGAGCGTCGCGACCGCAGGTAATGCCCCCCAGGCCGATAACGGGAATCTTGACAACTTTGGCAACCTGCCAGACCATGCGCACGGCAACGGGACGCACTGCCGGACCGCTCAGCCCTCCCGTAATCGTGCTCAGGCATGGGCGACGGTGCTCAACGTCGACCGCCATGCCCATCAGCGTGTTGATGAGGCTGACCGAGTCGGCGCCCTCGTCTTCAACCGCGCGGGCTATTTCGGTGATATCCGTAACGTTGGGGCTCAGTTTGACAATCATGGTGCGGTCCCATACTCTACGCAGCGCGGCCGTCACGGTAGCGGCGCCTTTGGCCGTGGTTCCGAAGGCCATACCCCCCTGGCGCACGTTCGGACAAGAGATGTTGACCTCGATGGCATGGATTTCAGGCAGTTCGAGCAGCCGCTCGGCAACGCCGACATAGTCGTCGACCGTAGCGCCGCTGACATTCACGATGATTTCCGAGCCGCACCCCTTTATCCGCGGGTAGATTTTCTCGACGAAATAGTTAACGCCCTTATTCTGCAACCCGACGGCATTGAGCATGCCTGACGGCGTCTCGGCCATGCGCGGGTAGTCGTTGCCTTCGCGAGCATGGAGGGTTGTGCCTTTGACAATGAAGCCCCCGAGTCGGCCGAGGTCAAGAAAGTCGGTGAACTCGCTGCCGTAACCAAACGTGCCGCTGGCGGTCAGAACGGGATTTTTCAGCTGCAATGAGCCGATATTTACGCTAAGTTTCATAATCGGAAGCTGAATTAGAACCAGGTTAACGAGTTAATATTGAACACCGGGCCTTCCGTGCAGACGCATACGTTGCCCTTGACCGTATTTTCGACGCAACATAGACACGCGCCCAGTCCGCAGGCCATCATGTTCTCCAAGCTGACCTCACACTGCGCTCCCAGGCGCTGCGCAGCGGCGGCGACGGCCACCATCATCGGCTTCGGGCCGCAGCAGTAGACCATGTCGACCGGCTGCTGCATGCGGCGGTGTGCCGTCACGACTCCGCGCGTCCCTGCCGAGCCGTCGTCGGTGGTCACGTGCGTCGCGCCCAACGCCTCGAAGCGTTCGAGCAGAAGGAGGTCGGCCGCCGTGCGCGCACCGAGCAGGAACTCGGGGGCGAAACCCGCGGCTTTGAGCTGCAGACCGAGCGCATACATCGGGGCTACGCCGACGCCGCCGCCGACGAGCAGCAGCCGGGTTCCCTTGTCGTCAGGCATCGAGAACCCGCGGCCGAGCGGCAGCATCAGGTTCACGCGCTCGCCCGCCGCCAGCGCAAGCAGCGCGGCCGTTCCGGCGCCGGCCCGGCGCACGAGCAGCTCGACCTTACCATCATCCGGCCGGGCCGAGCAGATTGATATCGGACGGCGTAGAAAAGTCGTTTTCGACCCGTCGACGCGCACCTGGGCGAACTGGCCTGCAAGCATCTCCGGCAGCTCGCCGTCGGCTCTGAGGGTCAGAAGTCCGTAATTATTGCCGAGCGCGACGTTGCTCTCAAGCGTCATGTCTGTTACTATCTTCATAATGTGCGTGAATTTTCGTCATATGTATCGATATGCCTCTTTTTCTTCTCTTCCGTGATTTCGTCGACGGCAATCAGTATGGCGCTTTCTTCAACGTCGCCGAATTCCGGATTGATTGCCGTGCCGAAATAGCGCATCGTCGGCGAGAGGGTCATATAGGCGTTGACCAGCGGCGGAATGTTGATGCCGCGCTCACGGATGAGATAGTTCAGACGCTTATAATCCTCCTTAAATCCGCAGCCTTCGGGCATCAGCTCGCTGAGGCGCGCAAGGTCGGGCGAGGTTTCGAGCGGATGAATCGGCGTCACGAGATTGTCAGGATCGCCGAAGTGACGCTTTAAAAAGTAGAGTATCATGTCGCGGCACTCCGTGTCGTAGTCGGGATACATCGTGACCTTACCGAAAAGATACTTGATTTCGGGATACATGACCGTCAGTGCCCCGAGGCCGTCCCAGAGGTTATCGAGAACGAATATCATGCCGCTGCTGCGCGTTGCCTGCGCTTCGACGCGCACGAACGAGCGTCCCAGCTCAATCGTCTGAGGCATATATTCTTCCATAAACACCGGCGAGAAGCGAAACATGTGGCCCGTGGCAATCCGCGGCGAGCCGTCGGCAAGCAGCCTGACGTCGCGCCCGAGAATGAAGCGGTAGCCGCCGACAATCTGCTCCGTCATCGGGTTCCAGACAACGAGCTGCTTCAGCGGAGGGGTCATGAGGTCAAACTCGTCGATGTCGACCTCCTTACCCGTGCCGCCACCGCCGAGGCGGAAGGCAATCTCGCGCAATCGGCCGATTTCGCGCATCACGTTTGGCGCACAGTAGGCGTCAACTATATAGAGATTATTGGCGCCGCGGTTGCTATGGCGCAAAAATCGCTCGGGGGTCAGCTCCGACTTCAGGAGCGATGTGTCTACAGGGTCGATAACCGGAGAATTCATTCGGGTTCAGATGAGGGTGTGGTGGTGTTATTCTTATTTATAAGGTATAGATATATTCTCTGATGCCGGCCGCCTGGGCGACGGCTTCGAGGCCGCGCATAAGCTGCTCCGGCGGAACATGGAGGCCGATGCGTATGCCATAGCGACTCCCGCGCCCCTCGACGAGCTCGCGCGGAAGACGGATCATCTCGGCGTTGAACTTCATGCCCAGACGCTCGCGCCGGCGGGCGAGCCGGTAGAAAGCGTCGGAGTTGCGCCCCATGAAACGCAGCGGCACGACCGTGCGCCCCGTTTCGGAGCTCTTCTGTACGAACATCTTGTTCCAGCACAGGTCGGTTATTTCGGCGCCCGCGCTCTGCTGACGCGAACACATCCCCGCCGGAAACATGATGACGGGGCGGCACTTGTCGGCAAACGCCGCATCGACCTCGCTGACCGCTCCGCGGCTCTGACGGCCGTGTTTGTTGATGGGGACGAACACCCCCTCCAGCGGTTTGACAACGCTCAGCAGGTCGTTGACGACGAAAGCCGGCTCACAACCGTGGCGACGCGCAACCCAGTCGATGAGACAGATCCCGTCGAGCGCGCCCAACGGATGATTGCTGACATATGTAACAGCAACCTCAGGGTCCGGGAGGTGCTCCTCGCCCGATTCTATCAAATAAGCAACATCAAGATACTCCAACGTCGCGCGCGCAAACGCCGAACCCGTCAGCCCGTCGGTCACGCGCAAAATCTCGTTCAGTTCATCCTGGCAGACATAGCGTTCGAGCGCACGCACCGCCGCGCCGGGAATCCACCGGCGATATTGCGGAACCCGCGCCTTCAAAAGTTCATCTACGTCAACTTTCAGCATATTGACCGCAAAGTTACGCATAATCCGTGAACTTTCTGCCACTTTCCGCGAACTTTCAGCCATGAACCCCGCCCTGTCGCACCCCGATTTTTCATTTTTCATTTTTCATTTTTAACTTTTAACTTTTTTTCGTACCTTTGCGCCGATTTTTGTAACTATAGTCATCAAAAATGATTAACATTACTTTTCCCGACGGGAGCGTCAAGCAGTTTGAAGCAGGCGTTACCCCTCTGCAAATAGCCGAATCCATCAGCCCCCGGCTCGCCCAGAACGTTCTGGCAGCATCTGTCAACGGCAGCGAATGGGACCTCACGCGCCCCATTGCCGACGATGCCGCCCTGAAACTCTTCAAATGGGAGGACCCCGAAGGCAAGCACGCTTTCTGGCATAGCTCGGCCCACCTTCTTGCCGAAGCTCTTCAGGAACTTTATCCGGGTGTGAAGTTCGGCATCGGCCCCGCCATTGAAAACGGTTTCTATTACGATATCGACACCAACGGCCACGACATCACCTCGGCCGACTTCCCCGCCATCGAGAAGAAAATGCTCGAGCTCGCACGCCGCAAGGAAGCGATTGTGCGCGCCGACATCTCGAAAGCCGACGCCCTGAAAGCCTTCGGCGACCGCGGCGAAGTCTATAAGTGCGAACTCATCAGCGAACTCGAGGACGGCCACATTACAACCTATACCCAGGGAGCGTTCACCGATCTCTGCCGCGGGCCACACCTTCCCAACACCGGTGTCATCAAGGCCGCAAAGGTCATGAGTCTCGCCGGAGCATACTGGCGCGGCGACGAGAAGCGTCAGCAGCTGGTGCGTGTCTATGGCATCACCTTTCCCAAGCAGAAGATGCTCGATGAGTATCTCGCCCTGCTCGAGGAGGCCAAGAAGCGCGACCACCGCAAACTCGGCAAGGAGATGGAACTCTTTGCATTCTCGGCAAACGTCGGTCAGGGTCTGCCCCTGTGGCTCCCCAAAGGCGCCGCCCTGCGTGACCGCCTCGAGCAGTTCCTGCGCAAAATCCAAAAGCGCTATGGCTACCAACAGGTAATCACCCCCCATATCGGCAACAAGCAGCTCTACGTCACCTCGGGCCACTATGCCAAGTACGGTAAGGACTCTTTCCAGCCCATCCACACCCCCGAAGAGGGCGAGGAATATCTGCTCAAGCCGATGAACTGCCCCCACCACTGCGAAATCTTCCGCGCCCTGCCCCGCAGCTACCGCGACCTGCCCCTGCGTCTGGCCGAGTTCGGCACGGTTTACCGCTACGAGCAGAGCGGCGAGCTCCACGGCCTCACGCGTGTGCGCGGATTTACTCAAGATGACGCCCACATCTATTGCGCCCCCGACCAGATCAAGGACGAGTTCCTGAAGGTGATGGACATTATTCTATACATCTTCAAGGCCCTGAGGTTCGAAAACTACGAGGCCCAGATTTCGCTGCGCGACCCCGAGCACAAAGAAAAATACATCGGTTCCGACGAAAACTGGCACAAGGCCGAGCAGGCAATCATCGAAGCCTGCGCCGAAAAGGGCATTCAGGCCCGCCAGGAAACCGGTGAAGCCGCATTCTACGGCCCGAAACTCGACTTCATGGTCAAAGACGCCATTGGCCGCCGCTGGCAACTCGGCACGATTCAGGTAGACTACAACCTCCCCGAGCGTTTCGAACTGGAATATACCGGTTCCGACAACGCCAAGCACCGCCCCGTGATGATCCACCGCGCTCCTTTCGGCTCGATGGAACGCTTCGTCGCCGTGCTGCTCGAGCACACCGCCGGCCGCTTCCCCCTCTGGCTCGCCCCCGAGCAGGTTGTCATCCTGCCTATTTCCGAAAAGTTCAACGACTACGCCTACGAGGTCAAACGTCAGCTCGAAGAGGCCGAAATCCGCGTCAGCGTCGACGACCGCAACGAAAAAATCGGCCGCAAAATCCGCGACAACGAGCTCAAACGCATCCCCTACATGCTCATCGTCGGCGAAAAAGAACAGGAAAATGGCGAAGTTTCTGTAAGAAAACAGGGAGAAGGTGATAAAGGTTCCGTAAAAATTGTTAACTTTGCAGCCGGATTGACCGACGAAGTCAACCGAATGACTAACTTCTAAACCCTACTGAATGGCAAAAAAACCGGCCTACAAACCCCGTCCCACCGCTCCGCGACCCGCGGCAAACACTCCCCACACTCGCCAACAAGGCCCCCAGAGCAAGGAACTCCACGCAATTAACGACCGCATCCGCGCAACGGAGGTGCGCCTTGTCGGCGAAAACGTCGAGCAAGGCATATATCCCATTCAGCAGGCCCTGCGCATAGCCGACGAACAGGAACTCGACCTCGTTGAAATCTCACCCAACGCCGAGCCCCCCGTCTGCAAGATTCTCGACTACCAGAAATTCCTCTACCAGCAGAAGAAGCACCAGAAAGAACAGAAGGCCAAGGCCGTCAAAGTCGTAGTAAAGGAAATCCGATTCGGACCTCAGACCGACGACCACGACTATAACTTCAAGCTCAAACACGCAATCGGCTTCCTCCGGGAAGGCGCGAAAGTGAAAGCCTACGTGTTCTTCAAAGGCCGCTCGATTCTCTTCAAGGAGCAGGGCGAAGTTCTTCTCCTGCGCTTCGCCAACGACCTCGAAGACTACGGCAAGGTAGAGCAGATGCCCCTTCTTGAAGGCAAACGCATGATTATCATGCTCTCGCCAAAAAAGAAATAACAAACCGACAACTCATATACTGTTTTAATAAATACTTATCCACTAAACAAATGCCAAAGATTAAGACTAACGCCGGTACCAAAAAGAGGTTCGCCCTTACCGGCTCAGGAAAAATCAAGAGAAAGCACGCTTTCAAGAGCCACATTCTCACCAAGAAGACCACCAAACAGAAACGCAACCTGACCCATAGCGGTATCGTTGCCTCGTGCGACGAAAAGAGCGTTAAGAAACTGCTCGGTCTCAAGTAATCGCCTGATAGCACTTAGAGTTAATCAACACATTTTTCTAACCGGATGCACAGCCGGTAAGTGCCTTGATGCAAGGCCGCTGACATCCACAACAAAAAAAGCATTTACCCATGCCCAGATCAGTGAACCACGTCGCTTCGCGCGAACGTCGCAAGAAAATTCTGAAACTCACCCGCGGTTATTACGGCGCCCGCAAAAACGTCTGGACCGTAGCCAAAAACACTTGGGAAAAAGGTCTGACCTACGCCTACCGCGACCGCAAGGACAAAAAGCACAACTTCCGCGCCCTCTGGATTCAGCGTATCAACGCTGCCGCCCGCGCAGAAGGCCTCAGCTACTCCCAGCTCATGGGCCTCATCCACAAGGCCGGTATTGAAATCAACCGCAAAGTCCTCGCCGACCTCGCGCTCAACAATCCCGCTGCCTTCAAGGCCATTTGCGACAAGGTGAAGGCATAAGCCTCGCCCCACAACAAAACGAGACATGACCGCAGCCCCGCTCCCAATCCCGGGAACGGGGCTCGTTATTTCTGACCGCCTCGCCTGACGTCGGTCTTCAGAGTCCGAAAAAAATCTTTAACTTTGTATTCATGAAACTGCTTCTGATTGCCGTTGGCAAGACAACCAAAGACATCGTGCGCCGCGGCGTTGACGAATACCTCGGCCGCCTGGCTCACTACCTCCCCGTTGAGACCAAAATCATTCCCGACGTCAAGAAAACGTCGGCCCTGACTCCTCAGAAACAGAAAGAGCTCGAGGGCGAGTCCATACTCTCCACCCTGCTCCCTTCAGACCGCGTTATACTCCTCGACGAAAACGGCCGCGAATTCACCTCGCGAGAATTCGCAGCCTACTGTGAGCGCCTGCAGGGGTCGGGCGCGAAGCGTGTGGTTTTCATAGTCGGAGGCCCCTACGGCTTCTCGGCCGATGTCTACTCGCGCGCCGACGCCAAGCTTAGCCTCTCGAAAATGACATTCAATCACGAAATGGTGCGCCTCTTCTTCGCCGAGCAGCTATATCGCGCCCAGACAATTCTCAGAGGCGAACCGTATCATCACGACTGACGCACGCCGTCAAGGCAGAAAAGCGCCCCGGCCAACCCGGCGAAAAAACCGATTGGACTCAGCGTTGCCAGCGAAGCCGCCGCAATCAGCGCGCCGGCAATGAGGCCGATGATATTAACAACGCCCGCAGCGGAGCGGGACTTTTCAGACTTAAGGGATGTTGAGTCGGTCATGTTGTCAGAGTTTTTAAGTTTAATAAGTGCAAAGGTAGCCGCCACACGGGAAAATAGTTTGCCCACATAAGCAAACAAATGTTAATTTTTATTTTCGCACGTTTTTTCGTAATTTTGCGCTCTTACTAAACCAATAACCCAATAACCCCGGCGCACCGCGTCGAAGAAAAACATGAAATCGCGCGACGAACTTATTGACGACCTGCTGACGCTCGCATTCAGCGAAGACGTTGGCGACGGCGACCACACCACCCTGTCGACCATCCCCGCGGATGCCCGCGGCAAACAACACCTGCTCATTAAGGAACCCGGCATCCTCGCCGGCGTTGAAATGGCCCGCAGGGTGTTTGAAAAATTCGACCCCGAACTGAAAATGACCGTCTTCATCCACGACGGCGCCGAAGTGCAGCCCGGAGACATTGCTTTCGAAGTGGAGGGCCGCGTGCAGTCGCTGCTCCAGACCGAGCGCGTGATGCTCAACATCATGCAGCGCATGAGCGGCATCGCAACGACCACTCACCGCTACATGGAGCAACTCAAAGGACTCAAAGCAAAGGTCATCGACACGCGCAAGACCGAACCCGGCATGCGCCTGCTCGACAAGGAAGCCGTCAAGATCGGCGGCGGCGGCAACCACCGCATCGGCCTCTTCGACATGATTCTCATCAAAGACAATCACGTCGACTTTGCCGGCGGAATCGACAAAGCCGTCAGCGCCGCAAAAGACTATTGCGCCCGCACCGGCCGCAACCTCAAGATTGAAGTCGAGGTGCGCAACACCGACGAAATCAACCAGGCCCTGGCCGCCGGAGTTGACCGCATCATGCTCGACAACTTCACCCCCGAGCGCACGGCCGAAGCCGTCAAGCTCATCAACGGAGCCACGGAAATCGAGTCGAGCGGCGGCATCACGATAGACACCCTCCGCGCCTATGGCGAGACCGGAGTGGACTTCATCAGCGTCGGCGCCCTGACCCACTCGGTCAAAGGTCTCGACATGAGTTTCAAACACTGCTGATCTGCGGTCTTTCGGCCGCCGTTATTGGCGCCTTTGGCGCCCCAATTTGCACTTTTAGCAAATTTTGTGTAACTTTGCGGCAACTTTTGCTTATAAACCAATCATTACTAATTTATAATTAAAGTATGAGCCTTAATATCATCGTGCTCGCCAAGCAGGTGCCCGACACCCGCAACGTGGGCAAAGATGCAATGAAAGAAGACGGCACCATCAACCGCGCAGTGTTGCCCGCCATCTTCAATCCCGAAGACCTCAACGCCTTGGAACAGGCCCTGCGCCTCAAAGACGCCAACCCGGGTTCCACAGTGACCATGCTCACGATGGGGCTTCCGCGTGCCTCTGAAATCATTCGCGAAGCAATCTACCGCGGCGCTGACCGCGGCGTAGTTCTTACCGACCGCGCTCTCGGCGGCGCCGACACCCTGGCGACCTCCTACTCCCTGGCTCAGGCAATCCGCAAGATGGAAGGCTACGACATCATTCTCGGCGGCCGACAGGCAATCGACGGCGACACCGCTCAGGTTGGCCCGCAGATTGCCGAAAAGCTCGGTGTTCCGCAGATTACCTACGCTGAAGAAATCATCGACCTCAAAGACGGCTACGTAACCGTCAAGCGCCGCCTCGAGAACGGCGTCGAGACCGTCAAAGCGCCCCTGCCCTGCCTGGTGACCGTAGGCGCTTCGGCCGACGAATGCCGCCCGCGCAACGCCCGCCGCGTCTGCAAATTCAAATATGCAGCATCCCCGACCGAATATGCCGCTCTCAACCCCGAAGCCCAAAAGCGCGCCGACGAGCGCTGCCCCGAGGCCATCGTCGAGTGGAACGCCGCTTTCGTCGAGGCAGACCCCGAGCAGATCGGTTTCCCCGGCTCGCCCACAAAGGTGAAGAACGTTGAAAACGTGGTGTTCACCGCAAAAGAGAGCCGCCGCATCGAAAACGACGACACCCAGATTGAGGAGCTCATTAAAGAACTCATTGCCAACCACACCATCGGCTAACACTTAGAGATTACAGCATCATGACTCAAGACAACAACAACCTCATAGTTTATTGCGAATGGGCTGAAGACCACGTTGCCGACGTCAGCCTCGAGCTCCTCACCAAGGGTCGCACTCTGGCCGACCGCCTCGGCGTAAAGCTCGAAGCCATCGTGGCCGGCCATAACCTCGGCGATGTCGAAAAAGTCCTGGCCCCCTACGGCGTCGATGTTATCTACAAAGTCGACGACGCCCGCCTCTTCCCCTACAAGACCAACCCCCATTCGACCCTGCTCATCAACCTTTTCAGGCAGATTAAGCCGCAGGTTTGCCTCTTAGGCGCAACCTGCATAGGCCGCGACCTCGGTCCCCGTGTGAGCTCATGCCTCCATAGCGGCCTGACCGCTGACTGCACGGCCCTGGAAATCGGCGACCACACCGACGCCAAGACCGGCAAGAGCTACACCGACCTGCTCTATCAGATTCGGCCGGCGTTCGGCGGCAACATCGTTGCCACCATCGTCAACCCCGAGTGCCGCCCGCAGATGGCCACTGTGCGCGAGGGCGTCATGAAAAAAGAAATTCTCGACCCCAACTATAAAGCCGAAGTCATCAACCTCAACGTCGACGACTTTGTCGGCCCCGAACAGTATGTGGTTGAAATTATTGACCGCCACATCGAGAAATCGAAAATCAACATAAAGAACTCGCCCATCATCGTTGCCGGAGGCTACGGCATGGGTTCAAAAGAGGGTTTCGACACGCTCCACGAACTCGCCCAGGTGCTCAACGCCGAGGTCGGCGCAACCCGCGCCGCCGTCGACGCCGGATGGACTGAAAACGCCCGCCAGATCGGCCAGACCGGCACCACCGTGCATCCCAAGCTCTACATTGCCTGCGGCATCTCGGGCCAGATTCAGCACATCGCCGGCATGCAAGACAGCTCCATCATCATCTCCATCAACAACGACCCCAACGCTCCGATCAACTCCATCGCCGACTATGTCATCACCGCCGACGTCGAGGAGATTATTCCCAAGCTGGTCAAGTACTACAAAAAGAACTCCAAGTAATTATGGCTAACTTTTTTACTGACAATCCCGACCTTCAGCACTACCTCAGCCACCCGTTGATGCGGAAAATCGTGGCCCTGAAAGAACGCGACTATACCGACGCCGCAAAGTTCGACTACGCCCCCTATAACTATGAAGACGCCATGGACAACTACACGCGCGTCCTCAAAATCGTCGGCGAAATGTGTGGCGACATAGTGGCCCCCAATGCCGAAGACGTTGACCACCAGGGACCCCGCGTTGAGAACGGCGGCGTAATCTACGCCGACGGCACCCAACGCAACCTCGACGCCTGCCGCAAGGCCGGGCTCATGGGCATATCGATGCCTCGCCGCCTCGGAGGCCTCAACTTCCCCATCACCCCCTACATCATGGCCGCCGACATCGTCAGTCGCGCCGACTGCGGATTCGAGAACCTTTGGGGTCTGCAAGACTGCGCCGAGACCATCTATGAATTCGGCTCCGAAGAGCAGAAGCAGAAATACATTCCCCGCGTCTGTCAAGGCGAGACTATGTCGATGGACCTCACAGAACCCGACGCAGGCTCCGACCTACAGAGCGTAATGCTCAAAGCAACCGAGATGCCCGACGGAACCTGGCGCCTCAACGGCGTCAAGCGCTTCATCACCAACGGAGACTCCGACATTCACCTCGTGCTTGCCCGCTCCGAAGACGGCACCCGCGACGGCCGCGGCCTGTCGATGTTCATCTACGACAAGCGCGACGGCGGAGTAACCGTGCGCCGCATCGAAAACAAAATGGGCATCAAAGGCTCGCCGACCTGCGAGCTCGTCTACAAAAACGCAAAAGCAGAACTCTGCGGCTCGCGCAAACTCGGCCTCATCAAATACGTCATGTCTCTGATGAACAGCGCCCGCCTCGGCATCGCCGCCCAGAGCGTCGGCGTCAGCGAACTCGCCTACCGTGAAGCCCTCGCATACGCTAAGGAGCGCAAACAATTCGGCAAGGCAATCATCAAGTTCCCCGCCGTCCGTGAAATGCTCGCCGTCATGAAAGCGCGCCTCGATGCCAGCCGCTCGCTGCTCTACGAAACCTCGCGCTACGTTGACCTCTACAAAGCCTACGAAGACATTGCCAAGGAGCGCGCCCTCACCCCCGAAGAGCGCAAAGAGTGCAAATACTACTCCAAACTCGCCGACGCCTGCACTCCACTGGCAAAAGGCCTCGGCAGCGAATATGCAAACCAGAACGCCTACGACTGCATTCAAGTCCACGGCGGCTCGGGCTTCATGAAAGAATATGCCTGCGAACGCCTCTACCGCGACGCGCGCATCACCTCAATCTATGAGGGCACCACGCAACTCCAGGTTGTCGCAGCAATCCGTCATGTCACAACCGGGACCACCGCAACCCTCATTGAAAGCTACCGAGCCCAGCTCGAGGGCAAGGAACTCACGCCCGAACTCCGGATCGTGAAAGACCGCCTCGAGACAATGACCGAGAAGATGCAGGCTGCAATCACCGCCGTGACCGAAACCAAGGACCAGACGCTGATCGACTTCATGGCCCGCCGCCTCGTTGAAATGGCCGGCAACACCATCATGAGCTATCTGCTCCTGCTTGATGCCGTCCGCACTGAGTCATTCACCAAGTCGGCCGTTGTCTACAACAACATGGCCCGGGCCATCGTTTGCCAGCACTGCGAGTTCATCGCCAACTTCAACGCCGACGAACTCGCCCTCTACACTCAGGAATAACGCGGCACACTCCGCCACATCACCATTATAACGAGCTCCCGCGGAGCGCCGAGGAACAACTCACCCGGCCCCGCGGGAGTCCTATTTGTGACTCTACACTAATTTTTTAACACTTTTTTTTTAAAAATAATGAAGTGCGCCTTAAGATTTTTTTGTAAATTTGCGGATAAAATAGACCACATATATACCGTTTGTTACCATAAAAACCTATATGATAACGTTATCCATCTCTAATGGCGCTTTGGCCATCACCGCAGCCGTGACCGGCCTGTCCCTCGTAGCCGTAGCCCTTTGGATCGCCGGACTGTTGTCACCCCGCTCCTATAACACCCAGAAAGGCGAACCGTATGAGTGCGGCATTCCGACCCGCGGTGAATCCATGGCCCAGTTCAAGATTGGCTACTATCTTTATGCCATTCTCTTTCTGATGTTCGACGTCGAGTGTGTCTTCCTCTTCCCCTGGGCCGTCAACATGCGGGCCCTCGGCGGCGCCGGCGTACTCTGCATCGCCGTATTCTTCACAATTCTCGTGCTGGGCCTCGTTTACGCCTGGCGGAAAGGAGCCCTCCAATGGAAATAACCAAGAAAGTGACGACAAAGGCCATGCCATACGAGGCATGGAAAGACAACGAGTATATCGAGTCGCTCGTCAAGGAACTCAACGCAAACGGAACCAACGTCATCGTAGGCACGTTCGACAACCTGATGAACTGGAGCCGCGCAAACTCGCTATGGCCCCTGACGTTCGCGACCTCGTGCTGCGGCATAGAATTCATAGCGCTCGGCGCTGCACGCTATGACTTTGCCCGCTTCGGCTGGGAGGTTGCCCGCTCGTCGCCACGCCAGGCCGACTTCATGATGGTTGCCGGAACGATAGTCCACCGCATGGCTCCCATCGTACGCCGCCTCTACGACCAGCTCGCAGAACCCAAATACGTGATTGCCTGCGGCGGTTGCGCAATTTCGGGCGGGCCGTTCAAGAACTCATACCACGTGGTCAAGGGCGTCGGCGAAATCATTCCGGTCGACGTTTACTGCCCCGGATGCCCCCCGCGCCCCGAGGCGATGATATATGCAATCATGCAGCTGCAGCGCAAAATCATGGTGTCGAAATTCTTCGGCGGAGCTAACCGAAAGGAAAACCGCAAGGAATTCCTCAAAAGCCACCCCATCGAGGAGATAACCGACTAATAAACTTTAGTTTTGCAAAAGTTGAAGGTTAAAGGTTATGGGTTAATTTTACCTGAGAACCCGAAACCCTGAAAGCCCGAAACCTCGCAGCAGCAATTAACCCTTAACCTCTAACCATTAACCATAACCCTCAAGTTTCGCAAGCGGAGCTTGAGAAACTTGAATAAAACAATTATGGCAAACATCCAGGAGATCGTGAGCAAGCAGTTTCCCGAAGTGACATTCGCCGAGGGCGAAACGCTCGAACTCACCGTTCCCGACGCCAAATGGCACGCCCTGGTCACGATGCTGCGCCACGACCTCGGTTTTGACAACCTGACGGCACTTATCGGCATGGACTGGGGAGAACTTCTCGGCGTGGTTTACTACCTGACCAATACGCAGACGCTCGAAATGATCCGCGTCACAGTCACCACCGCCGACCGCGAGAGCCCTTTCCTCCATAGCATCACAGACCTCTATGCCGTTGCCGGAATCTACGAGCGTGAAGTCTTTGACTTCTACGGCATCAAGTTCATCGGCAACCCTGACATGCGCCGCCTCTTCCTGCGCAACGACTGGGTGGGCTACCCCTTCCGCAAGGACTACGACACCAACCCCGAAGTCAACCCCGTGCGTCTCGACCACGAAGAAATTGTTGACACCACCGTCAGCTACGAAGAAGACGCCGAGGGCAAAATCATTGAAAAACAACACGTGATTTTCCGCCCCGAAGAGTTCGTTGTCAACATCGGCCCGCAGCACCCCGCGACTCACGGCGTTCTTCGCCTGCGCACCGCCGTCGAAGGCGAAACCATTACCAAGATCGACCTCTACCTCGGCTACATCCACCGCGGCATTGAAAAACTCTGCGAAGGGCTCGGCTACCCCCAGACAATTCACTTCGTTGACCGCCTCGACTACCTCGGCGCGCTGATTAATAGCCACTGCATCTGCATGTGTATCGAAAAAGCCATGGGCCTCGAAGTTCCGCGTCGCGCACAAGTTATCCGCGTCATAATGGACGAGCTCATGCGCATCAACTCACACCTGCTCGCAATGGGCACGTTCTGCATGGACCTCGGAGCAACAACCATGCTCTTCTACCCCATGCGCGAACGCGAAACCATTCTCAATATTCTCGAAAAAACGACCGGTGCCCGCATGACTTTCAACTACAACGTCATCGGCGGCGTTCGTCAGGAACCCGACAAGGACTTCGTCAAAGACGTAAAGGCCCTGCTCGAAATCATGCCGAATGCAATCAAGGAATACAACAAAGTCTTCACCGGCAACATCATCGCCAACAACCGCATGAACGGAGTAGGCGTCATCACCCCCGAAGATGCCAAGAGCTTCAACTGCACCGGTCCGACGGCACGCTCCTGCGGCTGGGACTACGACGTGCGCAAAGCCCACCCCTACGGCATCTACTCGGAACTCGACTTCAAGACCGCCGTGCGCACCGAGGGCGACTCCATGGCCCGCTTCAAAACGCGCATCACCGAAATGGAAGAAAGCTGCAAAATCATTGCCCAGCTCATCGACAACATTCCCGACGGTGACATTTGCGCCAAAGTGCCCAAAATCATCAAACTCCCCGAAGGGCACTGGTTCCAGCAGGTCGAAACCGGCAAGGGCGCATTCGGCGTCTACATCGAAAGCACCGGCACGACCTCGCCTTTCCGCATGAAGTTCAACTCGCCATGCTTCCCCCTTGCAGGCGCCGTCGACCATCTTACCCGCGGACAGAAAATCGCCGACCTCATAACCATCGGCGGCACTTTGGACTACATCGTCCCCGACATTGACCGATAAGCCTCTCTGACTCCATTCATCATCCACACGAATTCCATTCACGATTATGCAAGATTTATCGTTTATAACCGGCTGGATCGACAACTTCCTGAGCGTAACCTGCGGACTCGCTCCCTGGCTCACCATTACCATCGAGTGCGTTCTCATCGGTCTGGGACTCTTGGTTCTCTACGCCCTGCTGGCCCTGTTCTACATCTATTTCGAGCGTAAGGTCTGCGCGGCATTCCAATGCCGTCTCGGCCCGAACCGCGTCGGGCCCCTCGGACTCTGCCAGGTGTTTGCCGACATGTTCAAGATGCTCATCAAGGAACTCATTCAGCTCAACCATGTCGACAAATTCCTTTTCGGCCTCGCGCCATTCCTGGTGATTACCGCCTCGATGCTCGCATTCGCCGTGCTCCCCTGGGGTAACGGCCTGCAGGTAATCGACTTCAACATCGGCATATTTTTCCTGTTGGCTACCAGCTCAATCGGCGTGCTCGGCATTCTGTTGGCCGGTTGGTCGTCGAACAACAAGTTCACCCTCATCGGCGCCCTCCGCTCCGGAGCCCAGATGGTCAGCTACGAGATTTCAATCTCGCTCTGCGTCATCACCATTGTCTGCCTCGCCGGAACAATGAGCGTCAGCGAAATCGTTGCCGCACAAGAGAATGGTTGGTTCATCTTCAAAGGTCACATCCCCGCAATCATCGCCTTCCTGGTCTACATCGTTGCAGGCACCGCCGAAACCAACCGCGGCCCGTTCGACCTTCCTGAAGCCGAATCCGAACTCACCGCCGGCTACCACACCGAATACTCCGGCATTCACTTCGGATTCTTCTACCTCGCTGAATATCTCAACCTCTTCATCATCGGCGGCGTAGCCGCACTGCTCTTCCTCGGAGGTTGGATGCCCCTGCACATTCCCGGCTGGGACGGCTTCAACATGGTGATGGACTATATCCCCTCATTCATCTGGTTCCTCGCAAAAGCCGTGCTCGTGACGTTCATCATGATATGGTTCAAGTGGACTTTCCCACGCCTGCGAATAGACCAACTCCTCTCGTTCGAGTGGAAGTATCTGATGCCCCTCTGCCTGATTAACCTCGTGCTGATGGTCATCGTAATCCTTACAGGACTTCACTTCTAATAAATAGCAAAAAAATAACTCACCAATGAGCGAAACATACGGAAAAGTAGCACAGGTTATCGGCCCGGTTGTCGACATTATCTTCGACGGCGACGCCTCGCAGCTCCCCCCGATTTACAGCGCCCTGAAAATCACCCGTGCCGACGGTTCGGAGCTGATTCTCGAAGTCGAGCAGCACATCGGAGAAGACACCGTGCGCTGCGTTGCGATGGAGAGCACCGACGGCCTGCAACGCGGAATCAAGGTCGAAAACCTCGGCCAACCCATCTCGGTGCCCACAGGCCAGCAGGTAAAAGGCCGTCTGATGAACGTCATCGGCCAAACCATCGACAACCTCCCCGAGCTCAACCGAACCGACCTGCGCGCAATCCACCAGCCCGCACCGAATTTTGAAGACCTCACAATCTCGACCGAAATCCTCCAGACCGGTATAAAGGTCATCGACCTGCTCGAACCCTACTCGAAAGGCGGCAAAATCGGCCTCTTCGGCGGCGCCGGTGTGGGCAAGACCGTGCTCATCATGGAGCTCATCAACAACATTGCGAAGGGCCACAACGGCTTCTCGGTGTTCACCGGCGTCGGCGAACGTACCCGCGAGGGCAATGACCTTCTGCGCGAAATGATTGAATCGGGAGTTATCAAATATGGCGACAAATTCGCCGAAGGCATGGAAAAAGGCCAATGGAACCTCGCAGACGTCGACATGGCGCAAGTCGAGGAATCACAGGCGGCCCTCGTGTTCGGCCAGATGAACGAGCCCCCGGGCGCACGTCTGCGCGTTGCCCTCACCGGCCTGACCGTCGCCGAACAGTTCCGCGACCAGGACGGCGGCGGCAAGGACATCCTGCTCTTCATCGACAACATTTTCCGCTTCACTCAGGCAGGATCCGAGGTGTCTGCACTTCTCGGTCGCATGCCCTCGGCCGTAGGCTACCAGCCTACCCTCGCCTCGGAAATGGGCACCCTGCAGGAGCGCATCACCTCGACCAAGAACGGCTCCATCACCTCGGTGCAGGCAATCTATGTGCCCGCCGATGACCTCACGGACCCCGCTCCGGCAACGACATTCTCATTCCTCGACGCAACCACCGTGCTCTCGCGTAAGATTGCCGAGCTCGGCATCTATCCCGCCGTCGACCCTCTGGAGTCAACCTCTCGAATTCTCGACCCCAACATCATCGGCGAGGAACACTACAACGTTGCCCAATCGGTCAAGCAACTCCTTCAGAAATACAATGAGCTGCAAGATATCATCGCCATTCTCGGCGTCGACGAACTCAGCGACGAAGACAAGCTCGTGGTTGCCCGCGCACGCCGCGCCCAACGCTTCCTTTCGCAGCCTTTCAACGTTGCGGAGCAGTTCACCGGCCTGCCCGGCGTCATGGTTCCCCTCAACGAAACCATCCGCGGCTTCAAGATGATTCTCTCAGGCGAAATGGACGAATATCCCGAACAGGCATTCCTCAACGTCGGAACAATCGACGAAGCCATTGCCAAAGGAAAGGAACTTCTTGCAGACGTAAAATAATATGACACTACGTATAATTTCACCGGCCGACATAGTCTTTGAGGGAGAAGTGCAGAACGTCACCCTCCCCGGTGCCATGGGCTCGTTCGAGGTTCTGCCGCGCCACGCCGCCCTGATTTCGACCCTCACGAAAGGCGAGATTTCATATACGGCGGCCGACGGCAAGCACACCGTGACGACCCGGGGTGGTCTGGTCGATGTTCTCAACGACGTAGTTTCAGTATGTATCTATTAACCCGACGCGCACGATGAAGCACCTCAAGGCACTCATAATCATTCTTGTTGCAGTCCTGGCTCCGGTCATGGCTCCTCAGGCGCGCGCCGAAGCGGATTTCAATCCCAAGGAGATAATCTTCGAGCATCTCGGCGACGGCTACGGATGGGAGGTACCTTTCGACCATCACCACCGCATTCCCCTGCCCGTTATGGTATGGGCCGAAGACGGAACGTTCCACTGCTTCAGTTCAAGCCACATTAACGACCATAAGGTCTACACCGACGGCAACTACACCTGGCAGGTACCCGCCGAGGGTCCACATAAAGGGAAGGTCACTCAAATTCTCCCCGACGGAAAGGAACTCGCTCCGACATTCGACATGTCGATAACCAAAAACGTCTGCGCCTTATGGATCAGCGTGCTGGTTGTGCTGGCGATATGTCTGCCCGTTGCCCGTTGGCACAAGAAGCACGGTTTTAAAGCCCCACGCGGATTTGTCGGCGCAATCGAAGAACTCATTGAATTCGTCTACGACGGAGTCATCAAACCTACCCTCGGCCGGGACTCCCGACGGTTCGCTCCCTACCTGCTGACCGTCTTCATGTTCATATTCATGATGAACCTGCTCGGTCTTATAGTGATATTCCCCGGCGGCGCGAACCTCACGGGCAACATCGCCGTGACCCTCGTGCTATCGCTCATCACCTTTTTCTGCACCAACCTGTTTGCCCGCAAACATTATTGGAAAGAAATCTTTTGGCCCGACGTGCCGTTATGGCTCAAATGTCCTATTCCCATCATGCAGGTCATCGAGCTCTTCGGAGTGCTCACAAAACCGGCATCGCTGACCGTGCGTCTCTTCGCCAACATGATGGGCGGCCATATGATTGTCATCGTACTCACTCTAATCATCTTCATCATGGCCGACTTCGGCGCCGCAGCTGCCGGACTGGGAACCGTTGTCAGCATGCTCTTCTGCATCTTCATGCTGCTGCTCGACGTGCTGGTGAGCTTCATCCAGGCATTCGTGTTCACGATGCTGAGCACCACTTTCATCGCCGCCGCCCAGGAGAGAGGACACAGTGAGGAGGAAGTAAAAGTTAAAAGTTAAAAATGAAAAGTTAAAAGTTAACCTTTTTGGATTGAAATCAATAAACATAACATAACAAACTAATCATCAAAACGCTATGACTATCTTAGCCATCATCCTCGACATCGCAATCAAGTATCTTGGCGCCGGCATTGGCGCATCAATCGCCGCAATCGGCGCCGGCATCGGAATCGGCAAGATCGGCGCCTCCGCCATGGAAGCAATCGCCCGCCAGCCCGAAGCCGCCAACGACATCCGAAGCAACATGATTGTAATCGCTGCCCTCATCGAAGGTGTAGCTCTCTTCGCAGTTATCGTCTGCCTGCTCTGCCTCTTCGTATAATATAAGCCTGAAATCCAATCCCGTAAACCTCAATGGAACTATTCACACCTGACTTCGGCCTGATTTTCTGGATGTTCGTGGCCTTTGCCGTGCTCTTTTTCCTGCTTTGGAAATTCGCATGGCCCGCGATAATGAAAGGAGTCGACAACCGTGCCGAGCTCATCGACCAGGGTGTGTTGTATGCCCGCGAGGCCAAGGAGCAGCTCGACAACGCCAAGGAGCAGGCCGCCCACTTCGAGGCCGAAGCCCGTTCGCGTCAGGCCGATATCCTTCGCGAGGCCGACCGCATGAAGTCGCAGATAATCGAGGAAGCACGCAGCGAAGCCGCCCGCGAAGCAAAAAAAGAGATGGAAGCCGCAAAGGTTGCCATTGAACAGGCCCGCAAAGAGGCCGCCCAAAGTTTCCGCGACCAAGTGAGCGCCGCCGCCCTCGATATTGCCCAACAGGTTGTCGGCCAACAACTCTCCGATGCCAAGACCCAGACCAAACTCGTGGATAATATCCTCGACAAAATCGAAAAAGCCGACTGATGAACCAGGGACTAATTCCTCGCCGCTACGCTAAAGCGCTCTACCTCACGGCCACCGAACAAGGCCGCGAAAAAGAGGTCTATGGCGCCATGCTCCGCCTGAGCGATTCCTTTGCCGCCGAAGACGGCCTGCAGAAAGCCCTGGCCAATCCCCACGTTGCGCCTGCCGATAAGCTCTCGCTCGTCAACGCCGCCGCCGGCAAGGGGACTCCGACCCTGTTAGGCGACCTCGCGAAACTCCTTGAGCGCAACCGCCGCATGGAGTTTCTGCGCGACATAGCCCTGGCCTACGTCGCTCTCTACAGGACCGAAAAGCATATCTATAAGATAGACATCACCTCGGCAATGGCCCTGCGACCCGCGGAACTCAAACGCATACAACACCTGGTAATCAACCACCTCCCCGCCGGAGCAACCGCCGAATTCAACGAAGCGGTCAACCCGGGGCTAATCGGCGGCTTCACCGTCAGCATCGACAACGAACTGCTCGACGCTTCGGTTGCCGCAGACTTCAAACAACTAAGACTGAAACTCCTAAGCCATTAACCTGATGACAAATCCAAGCGAAGTATCCCAAATACTCAAGCAGCAACTCGAAAGCATAAACCGAAAGGTCACCTTCGAGGAAACCGGCTCCGTTCTGGAGGTGGGCGACGGTGTTGCCCACGTATACGGCCTCGATAACGTCTGCGCCAACGAACTCGTAGAGTTTGAAAACGGCGTCAAGGGCGTCGCCCTCAACCTCGAGGAGAGCAACGTCGGCGTAATCCTGCTCAACAACGTCAACCGAGTGACCGAAGGCATGAAAGTGCGCCGCACCGGCGAAATCGCCTCCATTCCCGTTGGCGAAGGGCTGCTTGGCCGCGTCATCAACGTGCTCGGCGAACCCGTCGACGGCCGCGGCGACATTGAGGGTGAGCTCATTCGCCTCCCCCTCGAGCGTAAGGCTCCGGGCGTAATCTACCGCCAGCCCGTGAAGACCCCGTTGCAAACCGGCATCAAAGCGGTTGACTCCATGGTGCCCATCGGTCGCGGCCAGCGCGAGCTTATCATCGGCGACCGCCAGATCGGCAAAACAGCCATTGCAATCGACACCATCATCAACCAGCGCGACAACTTCAAAGCCAGCAAGCCCGTTTATTGCATCTACGTCGCAATCGGTCAGAAGGCATCGTCGATTGCCGCAACTGTAGAAACCCTGCGCAAAAACGGCGCCATGGACTACACCGTAGTCGTTGCCGCTTCGGCCTCCGACTCCGCCGCCATGCGCTATTATTCTCCTTTTGCCGGAGTAGCCATCGGCGAATACTTCCGCGACACGGGTCGCGACGCCCTCATTGTCTACGACGACCTGTCGAAGCAGGCCGTCAGCTACCGCGAAATCTCTCTGATTCTTAAGCGTCCTTCGGGTCGCGAAGCATATCCCGGCGATATTTTCTACCTCCACTCGCGCCTGCTCGAACGCGCCGCCCGCATTATCGACAACCAGGAGGTAGCCTCTAAGATGAATGACCTGCCCGAAGCGCTCAAACCCATGGTCAAAGGCGGAGGCTCGCTGACGGCACTTCCCATTATCGAGACCCAGGCCGGCGACGTCTCAGCCTATATCCCGACTAACGTAATATCCATTACCGACGGCCAGATTTTCCTTGAAACCGCGCTATTCAACCGCGGCATCCGCCCGGCAATCAACGTGGGCATCTCCGTGAGCCGCGTAGGCGGCAACGCCCAGATCAAATCAATGAAAAAGGTTGCCGGCACACTGAAAATAGACCAGGCTCAGTTCCGTGAGCTCGAGTCATTCACGAAATTCGGCGGCGACATGGACGCCGTAACCGCCCGCGTCATAGACAAAGGCCGCAAGAACGAGCGCCTGCTGATACAACCTCAATATCAGCTCTGGCCCGTCGAAGAGCAGGTCGCAGTTATTTTCTGCGGCACCAAAGGACTGCTCGAAAGCGTGCCGATGAACAAAGTCGGCGAATTCCAGCAGCGCCTGCTGATGACCCTGCGCGCAAGCCATCAGTCTGATGTGCTCGACGTCATCAAGAGCGGCCTGCTCACCGACGAAGTCGCCGACATCCTCACCAAAACCGCACAGGAAACCGCCGCACAATATCAAAAATAACACCCCTGATAACGAATGGCAACACTCCGCGACCTGAAAGGGCGAATAGGCTCAGTATCATCCTCCGAAAAAATCACCGGAGCGATGAAAATGATTTCGTCGGCCAAAATGAGCAAGGCCACCCGCGAAATCAAACGCCTCCTACCCTACCGCACGCAGCTCGAAAGCATCATCGGCAACCTGCTGGGCGCTGATGCGGCTTTCACGTCGCCGCTGACGGCCGAGCGTCCCGTGCGCCACGCGACAGTGCTCGTCTGGGGTAGCGATGACGGACTCTGCGGAGCCTACAACGTCAACATCTTCAAGCAACTGCTCGAACACCTCAACACCCTGCGCGAGCAATATGGCCCGGAACTCCGCATTGAACTCATCGCCGTTGGCCAAAAAATGCAGCGTGCCGCAGCCCGTCTTGCCGGCGAAGGCATCGAAGTCACCCCGGCTTCCGACGGCATCAACTCCAAGAGCCAAGCCGACGAGGTCAAACGCTTCACCGCAGAAATTGAACGCCGCTTCACCGCCGCGCAGACCGACCGCGTAGACATCGTCTACATGCACTTCATCTCGGTCGGACGCCAGCGCCTGCATGCCGAGCAGCTCCTCCCCGTCAAGCCCGGCACCACCGAAAAAGAACAGGCCGAAGCCCCCGGAATGTATATTCTCGAACCTGACGCCCAGACTATCTTCGCTTCGGCCCTGCCGCTTATGTTGCTATCGACAATGCAGGAGGTCTTCTGCGAAAACCGCGCCAGCGAACAGGCCGCGCGCGTAATGGCAATGCAAAGCGCAAACGACAACGCCACCAAACTCCTCGAGCAACTTCGCCTCGAATACAACAAACTTCGCCAACAGTCAATCACCGCCGAACTGCTCGACATTCTCGGCGGCCAAGTCAGATAATAAACTAACAGCATAAATCCAAACATCGACCTATGGGTAGTGTAAAAGATTATTTCAAGGGCTTCGGCCAGGGCCTTGCATCCCTCGTCAAGGGAATGGAAGTCACCGGCAAGGAGTTCGTGACCAAAAAGGTTACGGAGTGTTACCCCGAGAACCGCGACAATCTCCCCGTTGCCCCGCGCTTCCGCGCAATCCTGACCCTTACCTACGACGCCAACGGCCGCCACAAGTGCATCAGCTGCGGCATGTGTCAGCGCTCATGCCCCAACGGAACAATCAACATCGAGAGCAAGATGGTTGACCTTTCCGACGGCAAGAAGAAAAAACAACTCGTCAACTGGATATATGACCTCGGGTCATGCACGTTCTGCCAGCTTTGCGTTACCAACTGCCCAACCGGTGCCATTGAGTTCAGCAACAACTTCGAACAGGCCGTCTTCACCCGCAAGATGCTCATCAAAAAACTCAACTACCTCCCCGAACCCGACATTGCCGCCGAGGCCGCTGCCGCCGCCGCAAAAGCCGCCGCTGCCGCATCCAAACCCAACCCCGAGGCTCCCGCAGCAGAACCCGAAAAATAAACCATCGATCGAGCTATGGAAATTCTCTATACCATTGTGGCTCTGGCCATCATTATCTGTTCCGTCCTAACGGTAACCACGCGCAAAATTCTGCGCTCTGCGACATACCTGTTGTTCACCCTCTTCGGCGCAGCAATCATCTACTTCATGATGGACTACGAATTCCTCGGCGCCGTCCAGATTGCCGTCTACGCCGGCGGCATCGTGGTGCTCTTCGTCTTCGCCATCCTGCTGACCTCCAAACCCGGCAGCAACACCGAGAAGTTAGAGAGCCGCCGCCGCGGCTGGGGCATCCTCGCCGCCATCGCAACCGCAGTCATCACGGCCTGGGCTCTCATCAGCCGCTGCTGCGCACTGACCGGAGCAAAACCTGAAATGGCATTCCTCGACATGCACCGACTGGGCAACCTCATGCTCTCGAGCGGCCGGGGCGGCTATCTGCTCCCGTTCGAGGCCGTATCGGTGCTCCTGCTCGCATGTATCATCGGCGCCGTTGCCGTGGCCCGCAAACGTTAAACGATATTACTCTACGATATGGAAATCAACGTGCTCTACTACCTGCTCCCGAGCCTCGTCATGTTCTGCTGCGGCGTCTACGGCTTCCTGACCCGAAAAAACATGATTGCAATGCTCATCTCCCTGGAGCTGATGCTCAATGCCGTAGACATTAACTTCACCGTCATCAACCGATACCTCTACCCCGACGGTCAGGAAGGAATGTTCTTCACGCTCTTCGCCATCGCCATCGCCGCCGCCGAAACGGCCCTCGCGATTGCAATCATCATCAACCTCTATCGCGTCAACAAGAACGTAGACGTCCGCGACGCGAACAAACTCAAAGGATAACCCCCACAGAGATTATGGAACCGATCAATACACTCATCCCCCTGCTGATTCTCTGCCTCCCGCTGCTCGGCTTTCTGGTGCTCGGCATCCTCGGACCGAAAATGAGCCATAAGGCCGCCGGTTGGTATGGAGTCCTGAGCATGGGAACAACCCTGGTGCTCGCCTACATCACGGCCGCCATCTACTTCTTCAGCGGCGACTCCGCGTTCATTTCCGAAGCAGGCCAGCGTCTGCAATACATCGTCTTCAATCAGGACTGGCTCGCGTTCACCGAGACCCTCGTCATCCGTCTGGGCTTCCTGCTTGACCCGATTTCGGCAATGATGCTCGTCGTCATCACCACAATCTCTTTCTGCGTCCACCTCTACTCGCTCGGCTACATGAAAGGCGAAAAGGGCTTCCAGCGCTACTATGCTTTCCTGCAACTCTTCAGCTTCTCGATGCTCGGCCTGGTCGTTGCGACCAACATTTTCCAGATGTATATCTTCTGGGAGCTTGTCGGCGCTTCGTCCTACCTGCTCATCGGCTTCTACTACACCCGCCCCTCGGCCGTGTCAGCCTCCAAGAAAGCATTCATCGTCACCCGCTTCGCCGATCTGGGCTTCCTTATCGGCATCCTCATTCTGAGCTACTACACCGGCACGTTTAACTTCGACGCTTTCACCTCCGAGCCCCTCAACGTTGTCAGCTCCTTCGGCGGCGCGACTTTCATGGGATGTTCGCTGCTGACCTGGGCGCTGGTGCTCATATTCACCGGCGGCATGGGTAAGTCGGCCATGCTCCCGCTCCACATCTGGTTGCCCGACGCAATGGAAGGCCCGACCCCCGTTTCGGCCCTTATCCACGCCGCAACGATGGTTGTTGCCGGTGTCTACCTCGTGGCCCGTCTCTTCCCCCTCTACCTGATGGAAGAAGCCGCTCTGATCTTCATCACGGTTGTCGGCGCCGTCACCGCTTTCTATGCCGCGATGGTTGCCTGCACCCAGGTTGACATCAAACGCGTGCTCGCTTTCTCGACGATTTCACAGATTGCCTTCATGATGGTCGCCCTCGGCGTTGCCCGCCCCGACATCCACGAAGGCCTCGGCTACATGGCCTCGATGTTCCATCTCTTCACCCACGCCATGTTCAAAGCCCTGCTCTTCCTCGGCGCCGGCGCAATTATCCACGCCGTTCACTCCAACGATTACACCGCCATGGGCGGCCTGCGCAAATACATGCCCATCACCCACATCACATTCCTCATCGGCTGCCTCGCGATTGCCGGCATACCTCCCTTCTCGGGCTTTTTCTCGAAAGACGAAATCCTGAGCGCCTGCTATGAGAACAACACGTTCTGGGGTCTCTGGATGAGCATGGTCGCCGGCCTGACCGCATTCTACATGTTCCGCCTCTACTACCTCATCTTCTGGTGGGACGAACCCGACTACGGCCACCACAAGCCCCACGACGCCCCTTGGGTAATGTCTGTTCCGCTGATATTCCTCGCCGCCGTCAGCTGCGTTGCCGGCTTCATTCCCTTCGGCGAGTTCGTTACCTGGAGCGGCGAACCCTACCACATCCACATCAACTGGATTGGCATTGCAATCCCCTCGATTGTCATTGCGCTGGTCGCCATCGGCCTCGCAACGGTGATGTATCGCAAAAAGAACGACCTCCCCGCCAAGTTCGCCAAAGCATCGTGCGGACTCTGGAAAGCCGCCTACCACCGCTTCTACTGGGACGAAATCTACATGTTCATCACCCATAAGATTATTTTCAACGGCATCTGCCGCCCCATCGCCTGGTTCGACCGCCACATCATCGACGGCACCATGAACGGCCTCGCATGGGTTGCCCAGCGACTCTCAATCACCATACGCCCGCTTCAGAGCGGCTCCGTTCAGGCTTACGTCTACGTCTACCTCTTCGGCGCCCTGCTCCTCGGAGTCATCACCGCGGCCTGCGTGCTCATCTAAACATATTCTCAACAGTGCAAATCAGACAAAAACCATAAGATATGTTTTCCAATCCTCTGATATATTTCGTGGTAATCCCCGTGGTCATGCTGCTGGGACTCTACCTCTCGCGCTCGATGGCGCAAATCCGCACGGTGGCCGTTGCCGGCTCGCTCGCCCTTCTCGGCCTGAGCGTAGGGCTGCTGATTGACTATCTGGGTCTCCGCGCCGCCGGAGCAACCGAACCGATGCTCTACCGCGGCGACTGGACCTGGTTCGCAGCCCTCAACATCAAACTCAGCGTCGGCGTCGACGGCATCTCGATCGCAATGCTCATGCTCTCAAGCACCATCCTGCTGACCGGCTCCTTAGCATCATGGAAAATCAACCCCCTGCCCAAGGAATTCTTCCTTTGGCTCATCCTGCTGAGCATCGGCGTCTTCGGCTTCTTCATCTCCATAGACCTCTTCACGATGTTCATGTTCTATGAAGTCGCCCTCATCCCCATGTACCTGCTAATCGGCATATGGGGAACCGGACGCAAGGAATACAGCGCCATGAAGCTCACCCTCATGCTCATGGGCGGCTCGGCATTCCTCATGCTCTCGCTCATCGGAATCTACTATAACGCCGGCCTCCACTCCTGGAACATACTCGAAATCGCCGCTGCCGACTCCATTCCCCACAACTGGCAATACTTCCTCTTCCCAATGGCCTTTGTGGGCTTCGGCGTGCTCGGCGCAATGTTCCCCTTCCACACATGGAGCCCCGACGGTCATGCCTGCGCACCGACCGCCGTGTCGATGCTCCACGCCGGCGTGCTGATGAAACTCGGCGGCTACGGATGCTTCCGCGTGGCAATCTACCTGATGCCCTTCGCCGCCAACGAACTGGCCTGGATTTTCCTTATTCTGACGGGCATCTCGGTTGTCTACGGCGCTTTCTCGGCATGCGTACAGACCGACCTCAAATACATCAACGCCTACTCCTCCGTGAGCCACTGCGGCCTGGTGCTCTTCGCAATCCTCATGCTTAACACCACAGCAATGACCGGCGCAATCATGCAGATGCTCTCCCACGGTCTGATGACCGCCCTCTTCTTCGCCCTCATCGGCATGATCTACGGCCGCACCCACACCCGCGATATCCGCCAGATGGGCGGCCTGATGAAAATCATGCCTTTCCTCGCCGTCTGCTACGTCATTGCAGGTATGGCCTCCCTCGGCCTCCCCGGACTCTCGGGCTTCGTTGCCGAAATGACCATATTCGTCGGCTCCTTCCAGGAAACCGCCCTGCTTAACCGCGTCTTCACCATCATTGCCTGCTGCTCGATTGTCATCACCGCGGTCTACATTCTCCGCGTCGTCGGCAAACTCCTGCTCGGCCCCGTTCAGGACGAACACCACCTGCAGCTGACCGACGCAACCTGGTGGGAACGCACCTCGACCGTGACCCTCATCATCTGCGTCGCCGCAATCGGCTGCTTCCCGAACTTCTTCGAGTCACTGATTCGCACAACGTTCTCAGCCGACATCTTCAAAGTAATCGGAATGTAATTCCCCCCTGAAAATACCCGCATAAACCAATGGATTACTCACAGTTTTTAATAATGAAACAGGAAATCGGCCTGCTGGTCGTGTTCCTGCTGGTATTCCTCTACGACACGTTCATGCCCAAGAAGGCCCTCAACGCCCTCTCGGGAATTACAATCCTGCTCTTCGGCCTGCTGACCCTCGGAGGCTTCGGCCTGATGTGTGGCGAAACCGCCTCGGCTTTCGCCGGAATGTACGTGACATCACCCGTAATCGCCTGCATCAAGAACATTCTCAACGTCGGCGTCCTCATCGTCCTCATCCAGGCCTCTATCTGGAATAACTCAGAAGTCCAGCTCGCCCGCCGCGGCGAATTCTACGAACTCCTGCTCGTGACCCTCTTCGGCATGTATCTGATGATTTCGGCCCGCCACTTCCTACTCTTCGTCATCGGCCTCGAATGCGCCTCGCTCCCCCTCGCAGCCATGGTTGCCTTCGACAAGCACAAATACGAAAGCCACGAAGCCGCTATCAAGTACATCCTGACCGCCGTCTTCTCCAGCGCAATCTTCATGATGGGCCTCAGCTTCGTCTACCTTCTCAGCGGCTCGCTCTACTTCAGCTCCATTGCCTCGGCCGTCGGCACCCTCGACGCCCAACCCCTGCTGATCGTTGCCCTCGCATTCGTAATTGCCGGCGTCGGCTTCAAGCTCTCGCTCGTGCCCTTCCACCTCTGGACCGCCGACGTCTACCAGGGAGCCCCGACCTCGGTGACCTCCTACCTCAGCGTCATCTCCAAAGGCGCCGCAGCTTTTGCTTTCCTCGTAATTCTCGTCCAGTGCTTCGGCGCAGTCTACTCCCAAGTATGGGAATGGATGCTCTACGCCCTGATTATCCTGACAATCACCGTCGGAAACCTCTTTGCCCTGCGCCAGAACAACATGAAGCGCTTCCTGGCCTTCTCGTCGATTTCACAGGCCGGTTACATCATGCTCGGCGTCATCGGCAACAACGCAATGGCAATGGCATCGCTGATGTTCTACATCCTGGTCTACATCTTCTCCAACCTCGCCGCCTTCGGCGTAATCCAGGCCATTGAGAACAAAACCGGCAAGGTAGACATGAGCGACTACCGCAACCTCTACAAATCCAACCCCCACCTGAGCTTCGTCATGATGCTCGCAATGTTCTCACTCGCCGGCATCCCCCCCTTCGCAGGCTTCTTCAGCAAGTTCTTCATCTTCACCGGCGCCCTGAGCGGCACAACCTCCACGGCGCTCTACGTCCTGGTGCTCATTGCCCTTATCAACACCATCATCTCCCTCTACTACTACCTGATGGTTGTCAAGTCAATGTTCCTCTCGACCGAAGAACCTCTGATCGAGACGTTCAAGAGCACCTGCAGCGAGCGTATAACCCTTTGGCTCACGACCGCCGGCATCATTGTCCTCGGCATCGTCAGCTTCTTCTACAACGAAATTCTCAACCTCTGCATCAACAGCGGCCTGCTCGGCGCCATTGCCTGAGCCCCCGGCCGCACCCATAACGTAACGTTTCAACCCCCTCATACCCAAACCCGCGGTCGACGCCAAACCGGCGCCGACCGCCTTTTTAACGCCGCGATTTTGTTTTTACCCATTAAACCCGTAACTTTGTAATCATGAGAAACTTACACCTCAGAATTACCCCCCCCCGTTTAAGCCACTGATTATAAGCGTATTAACCTATAACTTTCATTGAAGTTACGTAATATCCCAGCCGATCTCTGCCATG